>CAJQKK010000176.1 GCA_905478895.1 uncultured Flavobacteriales bacterium
GCTGCAAGGCTCGCTACATGCGTGCCATGTGATGCTGACTCGTCGTCCATCCAAAATCCTTGAGCCACAGACACCTCATCGTCAAATCCTGCAACATCCCAATTTCCCGTTTGCTTCCCTTCTATCTCAGGATGCCCGGATTCGAACATGTTATCAATAACGGCAATTATGACCGACGAATCGCCGCGCGTGTATTCCCACAAATCCGCTGCACCCAAAGTGCGCCAAGGCCATGCGTCATCACTTTCTAGTATAACGGACTCAATGTCGAATGTTGTCAATTCCGACTCATCGAACACAAATCGCACATCAGGAAAAACCGTTCGAACACGAGATTTGAAGTATGATTTATGGTCCTCCTTTATGTCAAAGGTCAATCGCTTGTAGACTTCTGCACTACTCGCTAATTGCACCACAGAATTCGGAAAAGCCTGAGCAATTTGCATCGAAAGATCCCTCAGGTCAGCGGCTTGTTCTGTATACAGATTCACAATCCCACTGGCCACTCTTCGACCCAATGGATCGTCATCACTTACTTCCCATTGATCGTCGGGGACTACCACCACCTCAGTGGGTGGCTCAAGCCAGTAATCACGAACTGCACTCCCGCCCTCTGGATTGGGTGATTCCTCCCAAGAAATTTCGTCCCAGCTTTGATCATTTCCCCAATTATCAGATGGTGTCGGAGGAACTTCATTCCAGTCATTTGGGATGCCCGGCGGTTGTCCACCATATTCATTCGATGCCGAATAGCTCGGCTCAGGGCGGCCGCATCCAGCGAGCCTGAGCAAGAAAGCAAAAAACAGTAGTCCTCCCAATACTGTCAAAACCGTCAACACCAAACGGAGAAACGGATCTTTGCCTTTTGGGAAAATATTGTGCGTCTTAATTTTACGTGTGCCTGCCATGGATGATTATGAAATTTGACTCAGACGGCTGTTTGCTCAGTAATTGCTGATATTTTACCAATCAAGTCACCCAGTGCTCTGTTGCTCTCAACCTTATCGGCATCAGGAGCATTGAATTGGTGTCGAATATTCTCTTCAAAGCTTTTTTGCAAATTGGTTGTCCACGCATGCCAATAGCTTGATTGTCCTGTTCTCCTCTGCACAGCATCTTGGCTCTCAGGCACTGGCAAGGATTCCAGCTGCAAACCGAATGAACTGACGTACTGATTGATGACGCGGGAACTGACCGTAGCGGCATGCCAAGCCATCGCCTCACTGGGCTGGGGTTGAGCAAAATCTGCCATGACTGCTTGACTAATTGAACTTTGAATATTGCTGCGCATCCGACCTTCAATCAAAGAATGGACATATGACTTTACAAAATCCTGCTCGTTTGGCTGCCAACCATGAAGCCTAGCGTAATCTTCATTGAGCCATTCCGAAACATCCGTAATCCAAGCAGCAATCAAACGTCTACCAAATAACTCGTGACGTTCTGGACGAGTGACATCAGTTGACTTGTGAGACACAGCAATGGTGATGTTTTTTCTTTTCATCCAATCGCGCAAGGCCGCTTCATCCATTCCCATCGCCGTCGCTATTTCATTGGCAGGAGACTCATCTCCTACGAGCACGACCCCCAAGGAATCTGCAAATTCCGGCCATGACATGCCCAGATCAACGGCAGCATTAATCTCTGACTTCCCCTGGTCATTGAGGTACGCTTGGCTGTAGGCACGCATGCCCAACTCAGTGGTACAACTCATCGACTCCATCAAAGAAACGAGTCTTTTTCGATCCGAAGGCATTCTAAATCCTGCCAAAAGTAATCGAGTATCAGCCCCCAACTCTCTTGCTTTGGTTAATTCCTCATCTAAGTCGCCTGCAATGTGATGCTTCGATGCAATGGCATGCAATTCTTGAATGCTTTTAACAAGCAACGTCTTGACTTGCGATAGTTTCAAAGCGGGGTGAGCGGCAGGTGATACATTATTCATCAACTCCTCGATACCCGTCTTATTAGGCCGAGTCAACTGTGACCACACCGATTGCGGGGATGCAATTCGCTCGCTTACAGCATCAGAACCGATGAAGACTTGTCCCATCTTGTTCAGCTTTTCCTCAGCGCCAAAGACATACCCTGTTTCAGTGCCGTGCTCTTCATAGCCCTCAAACATATTTCTACTGTGAGCCGGATCACGCACTGGGTAGACATTTTGAAAAGGTTGACCATCCCAATTATCCAACCATTTATCATTGGGATCTTTCTGCAACCAGTTTGTAAAGTTTGCCTGGAATCTTCCGCGAATTCGTTCATTTTCACTCGTCGAATCGAAAACGGAATTCCCTTCATTCGGCATCATTGACCGGTTAAACTTCGTCAAAACAGAGAACAAAGATGTTACTCGCTCTGGGAAGGATACATTTTTCTTTTTTAATGTTCTTGCCAAGTCCCCCGAAAATGCCATTCTTGCTGAAGCATCTTCACCTACATTTCGGTGAACCCAATTTTGAATCAACCTGGGAATCGTCTGAACTTCAGGCTGACCATCATCCATACATAAGAGCAAACAACCTATTTCAAGTTCTTGATTATAGAGGTCGAACAGATAAGCAACTTTACCGCGACAGATGCAGAGTGTCTGGTTTTTTTGATCTTCCACCGATGTCGACTGAAGCACTGCCAGATCCAGAGGCAATCGACTTCTGGCACCTGGGAAATCGACCAAGTCAGCCTTTTCTAAACAGCCGCCCAGATCATGAGCCACCTCATTAGGCAATACCAACTCCAATTCCCGAATCAAAAAAGCCAACTCTGAACGCGGAATAGATTGTCCATTTTGAAGTCTGATGGCTTCACCTCCTCCGGCCAACAACTCATCCATCAGCTTCACATTGATCAAAGAATTTGATGAAACAACTGAATCAACAGGCAATGCAAGAGTATAAGGGTATCCAATCGACGCCAGAGCGCGCCACATGCGAGCTACAAACTCTGTCCAGAATGGCAATCCACCCCACAAGAATGACAAGCCCTGCAAACGCTGATCCATGGTCAAAAAAGGCATCGCATTCCGTACAACTTCGAAATAGCCAATTCGTTTCAAATTGGCAATATTTGATTGATTGCTGTAACGAGACTCACAATATTCAATGAAGTATGCAAACGCATCTTCATCCATGCCCGGCTGTGGCTCGTCCTTTACGTGCGACTTGACCTGATTCATCCACGCCGCCACCTCACCCTCCAAAAGTTCCATTCCTGTCGCCAAATCATTGAAGAAACTATTCACTGCAATCGCCGCAACGTCAACAGTATTAAAAAGCTTCGCTTCAAATGGGAAGTCTGCGTCGACGGG
>CAJQKK010000177.1 GCA_905478895.1 uncultured Flavobacteriales bacterium
TGTGGCGGCGGCGGATTTCCCACTGGAACCTGCGACTGCGAAGGAACGCCTCCAGAATCGGGTTATGACTGCACAGGAGAATGCTTGAATGATTCAGATGAGGACGGTATTTGCGACGAATTTGAGATTATGGGCTGCGATGACTCTACAGCATGCAACTACGAGGAGGAAGCTACGGAGAACGACGGCTCTTGTGTATTCCAAGTGGAATTCTATGAATGCGACGGATCCTGCACCAATGATGAAGACGGAGATGGAGTCTGTGACGAATTGGAAGTGGTAGGATGTACAGAAAGTGGGGCTTGTAATTATTTCATTGACGCAACCGACGACGATGGCTCTTGCTCTTATGCTGAAGAATTTTATGACTGCTCGAACAATTGTCTGAATGACGGGGATGGGGATGGTGTTTGCGACGAACTCGAATTACTGGGTTGTACTGATTCTGAGGCAATGAACTTCGAACAAGACGCAACTGATGATGATGGAAGTTGCGTTTATGCTGGTTGCACCATTCCAATCGCATGCAATTACAACCCTTTGGCCTCGGTTGACGACGATTCTTGTGAGTTTTATTGTCCGGGATGTACGGATGACGGCGCGTGCAATTATGATGATGGCGCTATCCAAGATGATGGTTCATGCTTGCTTCCTGAAGACCTTTGGGGAGCGACGTATTTTGATTGTGAAGGCAATTGCATCACTGACACCGACGGCGATGGTGTGTGCGATGAGGATGAAATCGTTGGTTGTCAATTAGAGGGGGCGTGCAATTTCTTAGCTAATGCCACTGATGAAGGTGAGTGTGAATATGAAAGTTGTGCTGGATGTACTTATGAGTTTGCCTGTAATTATGATCCCGAAGCCACTATTGCAGACAACGCTTCATGCGAGTTTGGGACTTGTCCGGGTTGCACTGATGACCAGGCTTGCAATTTCAACCCGACTGTTACTGAGGATGATGGCTCATGTACATATTTTGTCGAGGGAACATGTGATTGCGACGGTAACGTTTTCGATGAGTGTGGAGTCTGCGGCGGAGACAACTCAACATGTTTTGTGTGTGGTGACCATTTAACCTTTGCAGGCCATGACTACTCCACAGTTCAAATAGGGGATCAATGCTGGTTTGCCGAAAACCTGCGTACGGAATATTATTCCAATGGAGATTCCATCCCCAGTAATCTTACCGACGGTGAATGGACCTCCACTACAAGTGGAGGTGTGGCAGTGTACGGCGAGGATGAAGGCTGCTACGCCCCCTTGAACGATGCATGCGATCCGGTGTGGTCACTCAATGCATACGGTCGATTGTACAATTGGTACGCAGTTGACGATGAGAGAGGCTTGTGTCCGGCAGGTTGGCACGTGCCGACGGATGGAGAATTGATGACACTAGAGATGGAACTCGGGATGAACGAGCTTGATGCAAACTCCGATTCAAACCAGCGCGGTACTGACCAAGCCACGCAGATGAAGTCGTCTACTGCAGACGATCCTTCGTGGGATGGCACAAACACGAGCGGTTTTTCTGCTGTCGCGGGTGGGTGGAGATATTCTGACGATGGTTTTTTCAATAACGCTGGTGATTTAGGTGTTTGGTGGAGTTCCTCGTTGGGTTTACCGAACGAGTGGGGGGCACGGGCGTGGTATCGCAAGATGGTTTCTAACTCTTCAAAAGTAGCTCGTCACCAAGCTAATGTTAATAGAGGCATGTCCATCCGCTGCATTAAAGACTCCCAATGATGAAAAATGCAATAGTCATATTGCTCGCACTCGGCTTCGCTTTTACAGGAATAGCTCAAAGCGAATGTCAACCAACTCCTGATTTTGACTAAGACGGGGTGGTTGGGATGAACGACTTGCTCGTGTTGCTTTCTGCCTTTGGGGATTTCGATATGGACTTTGATGGCATCTGGGATTCGGTGGATGACTGCGTAGGAGTGTACGATCCGTGCGGCGTGTGCAACGGCACAGGTGAGGACGCTGACGAAGACGGCTTGTGTGACGATGTGGACGACTGCGTAGGAGCCTATGACGAATGCGGGGTCTGCAACGGACCGGGGCCAGAGATCCCCGTTATTGATGAAATCCTTTACGAAACGGATTCGGTGTTTATCGAAGCTCTGGGCGAGTGGTACGTCTTTGAGTACGCCACAGACACGCTGTTTACGTACGTGTGCCCCGTAAGCGGTTGCACGGACGATGCTGCTGTTAATTACGACCCTGAGGCAGTCATTGAAGACGGTTCTTGCGTATACGGGCCGCTTGAATGCGGAGGTGCTTCGACGGTAACTTTCGACGGCTACACCTACGACCTCGTTGCCATCGGCGACCAATGCTGGTTCGCTGAAAATCTGAGAACGGAGCATTATACCAACGGTGATGCGATTCCGGGGGAGTTGACAGACAGTCAGTGGAATAGCACTACAAGCGGTGCGGTTACTGTATATGGTGAAGGTACATCGACCGTTTATGACGGTAGCGATGATGAAGAGTCCAACCTCTCTGATTACGGTCGGTTGTACAATTGGTATGCCGTGGATGATGCGCGGGGATTGTGTCCGACGGGTTGGCACGTACCGACTGATGGGGAGTACATGACACTCGAAATGGCATTGGGCATGAGTGAAGCTGATGCGAATTCACAGGGCGGCCGCGGCACCGACCAAGGGACGCAGATGAAGTCCTCGCCCTCAGACGATCCTTCGTGGGATGGTACAAACACGAGCGGTTTTTCTGCTTTGGCGGGCGGCTACCGGAGCAACAATGGGTACTTCAGCAATGAAGGAAACTACGGGACTTTCTGGTCGTCCTCCCCAAATGGAGCAAATGGAGCTTACGTATGGACCCGGAGACTGAGCAGTGGAAGCACAGAAGTATACCGGTGGAACGGCTATCTACGGAGT
>CAJQKK010000178.1 GCA_905478895.1 uncultured Flavobacteriales bacterium
TCAATCAAGACAAACACATCGCAAATCCCATCTCCGTTGGCATCGCTTTGGCAATCTCCACCGCACACACCAAGTGCATCCGGTCCTGGACCGTCACAAACACCGCATTCATCGATGTCGGTACAATCCGAGTCGTAACCATCGCAGATGCCATCGCCATCCGCATCCCAAGTGCAGCAACTGCCGAATAGGGTGAAGGTGATATCGTAAGAGCCGATGCCATTGCCGGTCCTAGCGTTCATCAGTTCAAATGTCCAAGAACCTGAACCACTGAGCCCATACCCAGACAGGTCAAACGTCGCCTCGTACGATTCATTCTGCGTGCTATTCCAGGACGAAGGCCAAAAATTTCCAGCCCCAGTTCCAGCGTTCATGCAGTCTCCTTCGGGTGCGATGTTCCATCCGCCCCAAACAACGCACGATCCATCGGGTGCGGTTACCGAAACCATTAGGTCTGAAGGAATGGCCCCATTTTCGGTCCCAAAAGTCATGTTCACCGTGACCGTGTTGAGCAATTCAGTCTCGAATACAACGGTTGTAGAGGCGGTTTCTGCCGAAGCGAGCACCGCACTCATTTGAGCAACTGCGGCCTCACAATCACAAATACCGTCCCCGTCATCGTCGGCTGTGCAGGTTCCACCACACACGCCAAGAGCGTCTTCATACACCCCGCATCCGCACGCTCCATCCGGATTCGCCTCCACGCAGTCGCAAATGCCGTTTCCATCCGTATCAGCTTCACACCACCCCCCGCACACGCCCAGCGCATCCAATTGGTTGCCTTCGCAATCGCAATCACCTTCAGGGATATCCTCGCAACCACAATCCGCATCTTCAGGAGCTTCGAAACAGCCACAAGAATAGATCGCTCCGGGGCCATTGCAGATGCCACAGGCATCGACGGTTCCGACACACGGATCCACGATATCACAAATCCCATCTGAATCAATATCCGCCTCGCATGCTCCGCCGCATTCCCCAACCGCATCCACATAAAGGCAGCTGCCATTGTCCTCCTCAGCCTCAGGATCATAATTGCATGCGGTCTCATCTGTGCAGCCGGTGAGGCTCTCACAAGAACCGTCATCGAATTCTGCACCGTTATCGTAATTGGCATAATCTGGATCCGTACAGCCGTACGCATATTCACCAAGCACACATCGGACATAACGCCCCCTGGACCGCAACACCAAGTTGCTGCTCAAATTGGTGAAACTGAAGTTCCAGCCTTCACCGCTTTGAGGGAGTCCAGTGCTGGCGCACCACAAGCTGGTCGTTGTTCCCCAGCCGTAGTCTTCACCAATGTGGGTTCGTGCGCCAAAGGGTTGGATGCTCATGCCCGTTTCATCCGTTCCTTCTAAGTCGACATCCCAATACCCCGTTTCTTCACTCGCCAATCCCACCGCCCGAAATTGCAATGAACTCGATCCGAGCGAGTCGACCAGATTCAAGAAATCTGTACTGATGGGCACGTGCCATCCGGTAGGGCAGAGCTCCCGTGAATCCACCACTGCGGAATAGTTGTAAAGGTTTCCGGCAATGTTGCCTAATGAATCGTTGTCTTGATAGACTCCGTGCCGAGGCTGGCTTTGGCTGTACCAAAATGGGGTGTCCTCCTCGGCAAATGGAATGGTATCGCCATTTCGGAAGGTCGTAGTGCGCAGGTTTTCCTGGAACCAGCAATGTTCGCCGATGGCGACCACTGGGTAGGTGTGTCCGTTGTACGTGTAGACTTCCAAACCTTCACAAGGATCATTCTGCAATTCTGCGCACAGCGAATCCTGAATGACCCAAATCGAATCACTTGTAGAGCAAACGGCATTCGCCGAAGGCGTCGCCTCGACGGAGATGAGTATCGGGTTGGACGGCAAGTAATCGATGCTCACAGAGGGATCGTTGGAAGGGCTTTCCCAGCCTTCTGCGCTCCAGCTCCAGTCATAACCACACAGGGTCGCATCTCCGCAGCTGACGCACCACTCCAAGATTGAATACAGCTCAGGTTGAGATTCGCAATCGCCCCACCCGTCGGAGGTAAGTGAAAACGAAATGCAGCCGTCGGGATTGGTTGCAATCCAACTCAATCCGGTCAAGTCTCCATCGACATTTTCCAAGATTGGAGACAATTCGGAGTCTCCATCATAAACAATGATTTGATCCCAAAAAGGCTCAATGTTGCCGCTTGAGAAGGAAAGGGATAGCATGTTGCCATCACCGGGATTGTCGGGACAATAGGTGAAAAATTGATTGTCGTTCGATCCGTAGCAGTAGCTGAAGGATCCAGAAGAAGACGCACAGCTTGATTCGGTTCCATTAAATGAAGCTTCCAAATTGACAGGGAAGTCACAAAATTCTATGGATTCGTCGAGCGATATCTCGGGAAGGTCATTTTCCGCAAC
The DNA here is from genome assembly GCA_905478895.1 of uncultured Flavobacteriales bacterium. GTDB lineage: Bacteria > Bacteroidota > Bacteroidia > Flavobacteriales_D > Sanyastnellaceae > UA16. Next base: position 2,397 of record CAJQKK010000178.1, read on the forward strand.
TTCCACGTCAACCTCCACAGTGGTGCTGCAACCGAAGCTGTTCACGATGTTGTAGGAAAACGGATATACGCCGGCTTCAGAAAATGACATGGAAAGGGAGTCTGCGGAAGTGTACGACCAATCCACATTTTGCATTTCATCATCCCACTGCCACCCCGTCGTCAACGCGTCATCAACTGAAGGGAAACCTGCGCCGCCCATGGATTCTTCAATGAATTCATCTGTGAATTCAATGCCCCATTCGAACAGGTAACCGTTATCACCGCCCCACGAATCCAAAATTCCAAGCGTCCATGTTCCGTTGAGAGGACAGCCTTCAAAATCACAAATATCCCCGCACAGCGCATATTCTCCCGATGGGATGCTGTAGTCCCCTGAGGGAATGGAGATGTTCAAGTCATCCAAGACGTATTCTCCAGAACCTGTGAAGGAATACCAATAGCCGGTTCCGATGTCCACTCCCATACCTGGTTCTCCGAGATCTTGAC
>CAJQKK010000179.1 GCA_905478895.1 uncultured Flavobacteriales bacterium
GTTTCTCGAAGCTCGTCCAGTCCGGACCAATAGCGCTTTGTATTTGCCATGTGGCTGCGATAAGGGGTTCGCGATTGATGCTTAATAATGGCACTTGGCACACTCCCAGCCGCCAAGCTCCTTTACAGTAATTTTGTCGTCTTCCATGTACTTCCGAAGCTCTTCATTGCCGCGAAGGTTGTCCTTCAGGCGGTGATGAATATCTTCATAGTATCCACTGCTTGCCAAGTCAATCTCGGCTTTGTTATGGCATTCGATGCACCAGCCCATCGTAAGGGTTGGTTTGGAGAGTTCAATCAAGCCGGGATATTTATCCACCAGTTGGTTGATGTCTTCCACTTCAGCAACACGGCCGACCGTATATGTCTCGACATCACCGTGGCAATTTTGACACTGCAGGCCTCCTACAACCACGTGCTGCTGGTGACTAAAGAATACGTGATCAGGCAGATTGTGGACCTTGTTCCAACGAATCGGCTCTCCCTCATATGAATCCTGCGGTGAAGTGTAACCGATCTTTCCGGTGCCGTCTACGTAAGTTCCCGACGTTGGGTCAAAGCCAATGGCATCGTAAATCTTTCCAATCTCTGTCTCACCATATCGGCGGCCTTTTTTGACAGCCTTGTGGCAATTCATACAAACATTCGTCGAGGGAATGCCAGCGTGCTTCGACTCGTAGGCACTGTGGTGACAATATTTGCAATCCACCTCATTTTCGCACACGTGGACACTGTGAATAAACTGAATCGGTTGATTCGGCTTGTAGCCTTCTACAACTCCCACACGCATCAAGCCTTGATACCCGAGTACCGCACCATATGCCAAGAAAAACATGCCGATGAGCGACACTGCCACTCGATTGTCCCATGTCCAATTGCGAATGCGCACCCCGTAAGGAGCATCTTCGAGCAAGTCGCCTCCGTCTTTTTCGCGGGCCGCATTGGTCAGGCTTCGGTTTACCCCTGCAGCGGCCATCGCAATGATCAAAAAGAGCACCAGCAACATTAAGAACCAAGTGCTTCGTGTATCGGAGGAATCTGCGATGGGCAAATCGTCAACGGTCACACAATCTGAACCCGCATCAGCAATAGGAGCTGCATCGGGCGGATTCTGAACATACGCCATGATGTTCTTGATGTCGTCGGGAGAAACCGCTTGAGCAGTCATCCATCCGTAGGTTGGAACGTAACGGTCCACCAATGATTTGATGTACTTATCTCCCGATTCAGCTGCACCCTGTGGATTTTGAATCCACTGAACCAGCAACTCGTCAGTGGCACCCCACCGGTCGGCAATTCCAGCGAGCCCCGGCGCAGCCAGCACCTCATTCGTTACTTTGTGGCAGGAAGCGCAGTTTGCATTGAAGAGCGCTTGGCCCGCCTCAATGTCACCCTCCTCCCAAATATCAGCAGCCGCTTGTGTGGCCGTCAACAGAAGGCATGCGGTCAAGATGTTTCTAAAGGCTCTGAAGCCCGTGTAAGCTACCATGGAGTTTGCTTTTCGCATCACAAAAATTGTCGCTCTTTTCGCACGCGAAATTAAGCACTGAGAGCCAATAAAACAGGCAGAAACAGGCCAAACTCATACCCTTCCTTTTCCAAATCCCCCACCCACCACCATAAACAACTGTTAAACAGTTGCTTATAAACATTTTATCCTTCCAATTTTTCATTACTTTCCCATGACAATTGTTCAAACCCAAGCCTGAGTCATTGTCTAGTTTCATTTCATAACTTTACCGGAAATGGCAGGTTCAATCGAACATCCTTTTCGAGCATTCAGCGCATCAAAAGCGCTATTGTTTTCAATCGCTTTCGCAAGTGCGTATTCCAATGGAGCGCTGGCTCAGGACAACAACGCTTGGTGGAAGGGCTTGTTCCAACAAAGAAGCGCCGCCTGTGACTCAGCCGCTGTTTCTTCAACTGATCCGGGAGAATCGACGCGGCCCGCTTCCATCACAATTGACGAGTCCTACTCCATCATTCCAGCGGAAAGCGGTGCAGCTGACCCAAATTCAATCGAATCAGATTCAGCCGTTCAACGCGTTCGAAAGGAAGGAGATTATCAATTGATGTGGGATCCGCGCATGGCCCAATTGGATTCTGCCTGGAAAACCGAATCTCATCCGTTGAATGGTTACCGCATCCAGCTTTTTTCAGGGAGCTTGCAGAAAGCGCGCGAATTCAGAGCCGTTGCGCGCCGACGCACCGATCTCCCTGTGTACATGTCGTCGATGCCTCCTAATTATCGCCTGACCATTGGGGATTTCAGGAACAAGTGGGGCGCAGAAAACGAGAAGCAACAATGGCTGGGATTGTTCCCGCTTGCGCTTGTGATTCCCATGGAAATTGAATTGCCGACGTTTGCCCCTTCGTCAGAAAAGAACATTGGGCCAGCCGGCACCACTGAATGAAGATTTAGTCTTCGAGCGTTTGCTTTACTTCCACCTCCTCGTACGCCTCAATCACGTCTCCAACTTTGATGTCGTTGAAACGTTCGACGTTCAGACCGCACTCAAATCCTTTCGACACTTCTCGAACGTCGTCTTTGAATCGCTTCAATGAACCTAGTGTTCCGGTGTAGGCTACAACGCCATCTCGAATGACTCGGATTTTGTGGTTTCGATTGATCTTGCCATCCAAGACAAAACAACCTGCAATCGTACCAACCTTTGAAATCTTGAATGTTTCTCGAATCTCTGCAGATCCCACCACTTTTTCTTCAATCTTCGCTGAAAGCAGGCCTTCCATCGCATCTTTCATCTCTTCGATGGCCTTGTAGATGACGGAGTACAGCTTGATTTGGATGCCTTCTTTTTCAGCCAATCTCCGCGCCGCAGCGCTCGGGCGGACCTGAAAACCAATGATGATTGCAGAGGAAGCTGAGGCGAGCAAGATATCCGATTCTGAAACTTGACCAACCGCTTTGTGAATGATATTCACTTGAACCTTTTCGGTGCTCAACTTTTGCAAAGAATCACTCAAGGCTTCAATCGAACCGTCCACGTCACCTTTGACAATCAGGTTCAATTCCTTGAATTCACCCACGGCAATTCGCCGGCCGAGTTCTTCCAACGTAACTGAACGCTGGGATCGAACCCCTTGCTCTCGTTGAAGCTGCTGCCGCTTTGTTGCAATGTTTCGCGATTCACGCTCGTCGTCAAAGACATGAAAATTGTCTCCGGCACTCGGTGCGCCATCAAAGCCTAAAATGGACACGGGAACCGATGGCCCAGCTTCTTCAACGCGCGTGCCACGTTCGTTGAACATCGCTTTTACCTTGCCCGAGTATTGACCTGCCAGCAGGGCATCACCCACGCGCAGTGTTCCGCCTTCTACCAACAAATTGGTCACGTAGCCACGGCCTTTGTCAAGGGAACTTTCAACGACCGTTCCAATGGCACGCTTCTTCGGATTGGCTCGCAAGTCCAGCATTTCTGCTTCGAGCAAGATCTTTTCCAAAAGCTCCTGAACATTCGTTCCGTTTTTCGCAGAAATCTCCTGGCTTTGGAATTTCCCTCCCCACTCCTCAACCAGCACATTCATTTCAGAAAGCTCCTGCCGAATTTTGTCGGCATTGGCCTCTGGACGGTCCATCTTATTCAACGCGATGACCATCGGGATGCCTGCGGCCTGAGCGTGGTTGATTGCCTCTTTCGTCTGCGGCATTACTGCATCGTCAGCGGCAACAACAATCACGGCAATATCCGTCACTTGGGCACCACGTGCACGCATCGCTGTAAACGCCTCGTGACCCGGTGTATCCAAGAATGTCATTTTTCCACCCTGCGGCAACGTGACGTGGTAAGCTCCAATGTGCTGGGTGATTCCTCCGGCCTCACCGGCAATCACATTGGCACTTCGCACGAAGTCCAACAATGACGTCTTTCCGTGGTCAACGTGTCCCATCACTGTGACGATTGGTGGGCGATCCTCCATATCCGCTTCGTCATCTACTTCAATCTCAATGGACTCTTGCACCTCCGCGCTCACAAAGTTCGCCTCATATCCGAATTCCTCAGATATGATGGTAATGGTTTCCGAATCCAATCGCTGATTGATGGAAACCATGATTCCCAATGTCATGCAAGCCGAAATGACCTCATTGACGTTGGCATTCATCATGTTCGCTAACTCCGCTACGGTCACAAATTCGGTGAGCTGCAATGTCTTTGCATCCTCCTGCTGTTGCGCCAATTCCTGTTCTTGGCGTTCTTGTACGGCGCTTCGCTTTGCACGGCGCAACTTCGCTGAGTTGGACTTCTTACCTCCACTCAAACGAGCAAGCGTTTCTTTGATTTCCTTTTGGATATCAGCCTGACTCACTTCTTTCTTCGGCTCGTTGCGTCGACCGCGTCCGCGCGTGTCGTTGCGTCCTCCTCCGGAGGTACGAGCCGTTTTCTCCACATCCACCTTGGTGATGCGCTTTCGCTTTCGTTTGTTGTCTTCTCCTTTGCCTGCTGGAGTCTTCTTCTTCTCAACCGGCAATTCAATTTTGCCGACGACGGTTGGACCGGAGAGCTTCTCAATTTTTGTTTGGTGCTTCTCCACCTTCTTGATATCGGGAGCTTTTTCCGCCTTCAACTCGGCAGCAGCAACTTCTTCCGCTTTCAACTTGGCCTCTGCCTGAGCAGCGGCCTCCTTTTTCGAGATTACCGCTGATTTCGCTGCGAGCATCGCCTTCTCTGCAAGCTTCTCCTTTTTGGTTTTCGGCTTCGCTTTTTTGGAGACTGCGTCCAAATCAACTTTGCCAAGCACCTTCATAGGCGAATCAGGATTGGTCTTATTCTCCTCAGCCGCCGGAGCTGGAATAGGAGCTTCCTCAACTGTTTCTTTCGTTTCCACAACCGGCTTTTCAGTAGGTTGTGGAGCAGGCGCCGGGTCGGATTGCCCGTCGTCCGCCGTTTTGAGCCGTTCAACAACCGGCTGCTGCTGGCTCTTTTGAAAAACAGAAAGGTCGAGTTCGACCTCAGGCTCTGCTGCTGGCGCTGGCTTTTTTCGAGCGGAAGCCAAGGTCACGCTGGCGCGCTCCGTTACGGCTCGGTTTGACGAGCTCACTGCTTTTTCTTTCGCCGCTTTTTCATCTTGAAAATTGGCGCGAACAAGCGCCACAGCAGAAGCCTCGATTTTGGTGTTGGGCTTGGCATCGACTTCGATCCCCTTGCCTGCCAGAAAATCAACAATGGTTTGAATGCCCAAATTAAATTCTCGGGCAATTAGGTTGAGTCGTACGGGTTTGTTAGCGTCGGCCATTGGCAAAATTAGGGCTTAGAAATGCGAATTTAACAGGGAATGAGGTCTCTCGACAGGAATTAAGACAATTCGTCTTTCAAGATTTTCAAGACTTCGCGAATCGTTTCCAATTCAAGGTCGGTACGATTGACCAAAAATTCTTCATCACGGTTCAAAACAGAGCGCGCTGTTTCGAGTCCAATTTTGACAAATTCCTCCAAGATCCACGCATCGATTTCATCAGAAAATTCGGTCAATTCAACATCATCTGAAGAATCGTCCTCATCGCGGTAGACATCAATTTCGTAATTAGTCAGGAGTCCGGCCAACTTGATGTTGTTCCCTCCCTTTCCGATGGCCAAACTGACTTGGTCAGACTTGAGAAAAACCTTGGCCTCACGGGTTTCCTCATTCAATTCTATGGAAGAAATTTTCGCAGGGCTCAGTGAACGGGTCACAAGGAGCTGTTCGTTCTCCGTGAAATTGATCACGTCGATGTTTTCATTCTTCAGTTCGCGGACAATGCTGTGAATCCGTGAGCCCTTCATCCCGACGCACGCGCCAACGGGATCAACACGTTCATCATAAGATTCAACGGCAACTTTGGCTCGTTCACCTGGTGCGCGAACGACTTTCTTAATGGTAATGAGACCGTCTGCAATCTCCGGCACCTCCTGCTCAAACAACCGCTCCAAAAATTCAGGGGCGGTGCGGGACAATACAATGCGGGGGTTGTTGTTCTTCATCTCAACGGCTGAAACCACGGCTCGCACGGTGTCGCCTTTCTTGAAGAAATCCCCAGGAATTTGACTTTCACGCGGCATCACTACCTCATTGTCTTCGTCATCAACGAGCAAAATCTCACGCTTCCAGATTTGGTAAACTTCTGCAGAAATCACCTCACCGACCCGCTCCTTGTAGAGCTGATAGATGGCGTCTTTTTCGAGGTCCATGATGCGCCCGGCGAGGTTTTGCCGCAAGGACAAAACGTTGCGGCGACCAAACGATTCCAATTTGATTTCCTCTGATACTTCTTCGCCAACTTCGAAATCATCCTCAATTTTCAGGGATTCCGAAAGTGCGATTTCTTCGTTTTCATCTTCCACCTCACCATCGGCTACGATGACTCGGTTTCTCCAAATTTCCAAATCGCCCTTGTCCGGGTTGATGATGATATCAAAGTTCGAGTCATCCCCATATTTC
>CAJQKK010000180.1 GCA_905478895.1 uncultured Flavobacteriales bacterium
TGCTCCAATCACTGGCACATCTGATGGATTTGCCTGAGAGTGGAATTTATGAAGAGTTGGACTTGGTGGCCATCAGTATTGGTGCGGATTTGGTTGAGCTGCAAGGTGAGAACCGCATCATGGCCTCACAAGGATTGAAACAATTGCGCAAGCGACAGCGACCTGGAATCTTAGCCTTGTTGCGTGCAGCAGACATCCACCAAGCACCGCAAACCATTCGTGATATCAGCTTTACCCTCGGTCCGCGAATCAATGCCGCCGGAAGGATGGATCACGCACAGCGCGTCGTAGATTTATTGATGGAAAAAAGGGAGTCCCGCGCCGCAGAAGTTGCACGGGAAATCGAAGAGATGAATCAACAAAGGCGCGAAGTGGACGAAGCGACCACGGCGAGCGCCTTGAAACAGCTTGAAACAAGTGCTTCAGATTCCTTTGTAAACCTTGTTCACGGCAAAGACTGGCACCGAGGAGTTGTTGGCATCGTCGCCAGCAGAATGATCGAGCAGCGGTACCGGCCATCCATTGTTTTATCGGAAGAGAACGGGGCACTGATTGGCAGTGCGCGTTCGGTTCATGGTGTGGATATTCACCAAGCCTTGGAGTCGTGCGAAGACCTGCTCCAACAATTCGGGGGGCATCCCATGGCCGCTGGGCTTAGCCTTAAAGTGGAACAATTGGCGGAATTCAAAAAACGGATCAATGATGCCATCGCGCTGCAATTAAATAATGTCCTGCCCAAACCGCTTGTGCGCTGCGATCGCGAAGTACACATCAGCGAGCTGTCACTTGAGGCTTGGAAAGAGCTTCAACAGTTGGAGCCCTTTGGACCTGGCAATCCCACGCCTGTCTTTATCCTGAAAAACGTTGTCTGTGTGCGGCCACCACGGACCATTGGCAATCAAGGTCGCCACCTAAAAATCACCGTAGAAGATGCTACAGGAGACTTTCCAACCATCGATGCGATTGGCTGGAATATGGGTGATTTGGCCCCGCATATCAAGCAAAACATGCCCGTGGACATTGCGTTCACATTGGTCAAAAACACATGGAAGCCTCGCGGATGGCAAAACCGAACAGAATTAAACCTTCACCTGAAAGCGATTCGGAAGGCCGACGCCGACCTGCCCGAATCAAAGGACTAACCGTTCTGAAGCTTTGGCACGAGCCCTGGTGATTCGGAGCGAAGGTGCACGTCACGCTGGGGAAAGGGGATTGTGATTCCATTTGCGCGGAAGGCTTGGTCGATTTTGAAACGAATGTTACTCGAAATGAGTTTGCGTTGCCAGGGCTCTGATACCCAGAAGAAGACGCTGAACTGCAATCCTGATTCAGCGAAATCAGTGAACAACACCCCAACTTCCTCCTTTCGGATCACTCCTTTCTCGCTTTTTGCAGCTTCTAATAAAATCGCTTTCACTGCATCCAGTTCAGTGCCATAGGCAACACTTACTTCCACCCGAAGCATGGTCGACTCTTCGCCTTGGGTGAAATTTCGAACCGTTTGTCCGGAGATGAGGCCATTGGGCATCACAATCAAATTGCCGTAACGCGTCACCACTCTTGTTGAGCGTAGATCAATTCGCTCCACACGAACGAGCATCCCATCCACTTCAAGCTCATCTCCGACACGAACACCACCCTCAAATAACAAGACGAATCCGGAAACGACGTCATTGAAAAAGTTCTGTAGCCCTATACCCACACCCACCAACAGCGCTGCAGAACCAAACCACAACGCCTGCAAATCAACACCGGCCGTTTCCAAAGCAATCACCACCCCCAGCGTGTAAATGACCGTTCGGAGCAGTCGCATGATCATAAAGCGAGTGCCTTCCTCCATGCTCGAAGCCTTAAAAATGCGTCTAAGCGCTGCACGGATAGCCCAAAACACGACCTGCGCCACTGCGAGAATCGCCACAATTTGGAGCATCGATCCCAATGTAAAATGATGATTCCCCAGATGGAATCCAGAACTTAAAATCTCCTTCATGGGTGCTTCATTAGGGTAGGATAGCGACGCCGAAATAACTGGCGATTTTTGTTTTTTGAAGGTCAAGTGATTTCCGCCTTTCCAGCAATTCCCTCAAACCGACCAGCGCGGCTTCTTCTCCATTTGCAACCGCCTCCTCGAGGCCCTCCATTTTCACTTGTAAATCCCGACTCTCGGAACGGTTATCATTCAGCTTCAAGTGGTGAAGCGTATCCATCAGCGCCTTCTTCAATTGGTCAATCTCCCGAGCCGGGTAAATTTGGTGAACCTCGCCCCAGCGATCACTTACTTTGTCCTTTTCAATCATTGCATCCGCCACAAAAGATTGAAGTTGCGGGTCTTCGTGTTTTAAGAAATCATCCAAATTTGGCAAAGCATCCGATTCCAAGGCTGCCTCATAAATGGCCCAAATCGAAGCGCATGCCTCGTGTTTGAATTCCATTTCCAGCCCCTCGAAATGGTGGGAAGCAAATTCGGCAAAAGAAACAGAGATCAAGTCCTCGCTAGCCTTATCGCTCGATTCGTCTTCTGCATCCCCTTCTGCAGCTGCGGCCTCAATTTGAATGGACTCAGAACTGTAGAGCAAAACCAATCGAATCAAGTCCGCTTCTAACACATTGCGATGAGCCAGCAGTGAGTCTTGTTCGATTGCCTTCCCCGGCTCGAGACCGAGTGGGTGGTTTTCTTCCCAATCTGCAGGAACTTGAAGGCTTACGGGTGGGGCTGATGAAGCCCCTGATGCCAATCCTTGGCGTTGACGGAACGCCTCACGTTTCTCGGCTTTTTGCTGGTCCAGTAGCCGTTGCCGTTGGATTTTGTTCAACTCGAGTTGAAGCAATTCCTCGGACATCGACAACTCATTTGCCGCCAACTTGAGGTAAACACCCTGCTGAATGCCATCGGGGATGGCGGCTATGGATTCGATGATGCTATGAATCATCTCCGATCGGAGTACAGGATCATCTCCTGCTTCACGCGCCAGTAACTCCAATTTGAATGCCACAAAATCCTTCGCCTCCACTCGGATGTGGCGCGCCAACGTTTCGGAGGGGACCTTTTTACTGAAACTGTCCGGGTCATCGCCGTCCGGGAAAAGAACCACTTGGACATTGAGTCCCTCCGCAAGCAACAAGTCGGTTCCGCGCAAGGACGCCCGAATGCCGGCCGCGTCGCCATCAAACAACACCGTCACATTCTTTGTGTAGCGACGAATCAACTTGATTTGTTCCACCGTCAAGGCCGTTCCGCTGGACGAAACCACGTTTTCAATGCCCGCTTGGTGCATGGCCATGACGTCCGTGTATCCTTCAACCAAGAGCACACGGTCTTCCTTGGTGATGGCTGGTTTTGCCAAATGCAGGCCAAATAGCACCTGTCCTTTGCTATAAAGTGGGCTTTCAGGGCTGTTGAAATACTTCGCGATTTTTTTATCGCTGCGAAGCGTGCGTCCTCCAAAAGCGATGGTTCTCCCGGTCGCATCTCGGATCGGAAACATGACGCGACCTTTGAAGAAATCCCACGGCTTGCCATTGGTTTCCTTGACAAGGCCCAGGGCTAACAATCGCTCCTTTGAATAGCCTGCGTCCAACGCCGCTTGGCTCATGGCATCCCATGAATCCGGGCAATAACCAATTTTGAATGCATCCAAAACGGGTTTGCGAAATCCTCGCGACTCAAAATACGAAAGCGCAATCGCCTTGCCCTCGTCCGTTTCATGCATTTGGTCTGTTAGCCACTTTTGAGCCCACGAATTCAAATCGAGCAGACTCTCACGTTCGGTCCTTGCCTGGTGTTGTTCCGGTGTTACTTCCTCCTCTTCAATCTCGATCCCATAACGCTGCGCCAACTGCTTGATAGCCTCTGGAAAACTCAGTTTTTCCAATTCCATCAAAAAAGTCACCACACTACCGGCTTTTCCGCTGGAAAAACACTTGAAAATCCCCTTCTCAGGAAGGACATAGAACGAAGGGGTTTTCTCGTTCGTAAACGGACTCAAGCCACGGAAAGAGCTGCCGGATTTTTTAAGTTCCACATAATCCCCTACCACCTCTTCTATCAAGGCAGTCTGCATCACCAAATCGACGGTTTGAGCAGGGATCATGTTTTGGTCTTAAGCGGACATCAAATGTAAGGATTTCGACTGTGACATTGAGCGCCCGCCCCCCCTAAATTAAAGCATTACCCGGGCGATTGCTGGGAAACACCCCTTGAATCGCTTCGCATCAAAGTGTTAAGGGTTGTTGAATTTTTGCTGCATCGGCTTCTGACAGGCGAGTCCGTGTAACTTTACCCGTACAAGATGAAAAAAAGAAAACCATTCGTTTTCCCCTGGTTCGCAGGAGCCATGGTGTTTGCCTTGGTCACGATGAGCACGGTGCAGATTGTCTGGTTGCGTTCGTCTGTGAATATGCGGCAGCAAATTTTTGATGACAATGTTCAACACTCGTTGAACCAACTCTCTGAAATGCTGACGCGGCCCTCCGCAGATATCCTTCAAATTGATTTGGAAGCGATTCCGGAATCCAACGAAAACGATCTCATTCAATCCGCTGCGAGTCTCGGCACAAGCTTAGACGACGCCGAAAATCGCATGTTGAATCGTGTTAGAGCCTTGAAAATTGACAGCCTGACCCCCGTCATCCTAGCGGCACATGGCATTGAAATACCGGTCATCGTGTCCGTTTTTGATCGCTATGGCCAACCCGTGAAATTGGCCGACGAAGATGACGTCTTTCGGGAAGCACTTGAAATCACCCCTTATCAGACAGCCATTGAGGCGCTCAGCCTGCGCATTCACTTTCCCAAAATGAACCGTTACCTGCTGCATGAATTGCTGGCCCAATTTGCATTGACGGGACTCATGATTGCGATTTTGGCATGGGGATTCTTTTCCGCCGTCACAGGAGCCGCGCGAAACAAACGCATTGACCGCATTCGGAGGGACCTCATGAACAACCTCACCCATGAGCTCAAAACGCCAATCAGCACCATTGGACTGGCAGCAGAAGCATTGAAAGATTCCGATATGCAAAAGGATCCGGAGAGTTTCAATTACTACATCGGATTGATCCATGAAGAAAATAAGCGGTTGGGACTGCTGGTGGAAAATGTGCTGCAGGCCAGTTTGGCAGAATCCGGTAAAATGCAGCTCCACATGCAGACCCTCAATGTGCATGACCTCATCAAGGAAGTGCTCAAGAACGTCGCCATACAGGTTCGAAAACGCGGTGGAAAAGTTGCGTTGGAATTGGATGCAGAATCGGCATTGATCTTCGCAGACCGCACACACCTCAGCAACGTGGTTTTCAACCTAGTGGACAACGCCCTGAAATATGCCGATGGGAATTTATTGCTCAAAATCACCTCGCAGCAGACAACAGATGGCGTGGAATTGCGTTTTCAAGACAATGGCATTGGAATTGCCAAAGAACATTTAGGCAAGGTATTTGATAGACTATACCGTGTCCCCACTGGGAACGTTCATGATGTGAAAGGATTTGGCCTCGGTTTGAGCTACGTGAAAACCGTCGTCGATCGCCACCGAGGCAGCATTCATGTTGAGAGCGAACCCGGCCAAGGCAGCACGTTCATCCTGAACTTGCAAAAGGAAAAACTGGAAGATTAATCCCGAGGAAAACACCGATTATGAGCGACTCAAACCAACTCAGCATCCTGCTCTGCGAAGACGACCCCAACCTGGGGCGCTTGCTCTCTGATTATTTGAAAGCAAAAGGGTTCGAAACGATATGGGCCAAAGACGGCGTCGAAGGTCTGAAGGAATTTCATCGCAATGCTTTTGACTTCATCATCCTGGATGTTATGATGCCCCGAAAGGATGGCTACCAAGTGGCAGAAGAAATCCGTCGGGAAAACAAGCACCTCCCCATTTTATTCCTTACCGCTCGTTCCACCCAAGAAGACACGCTTGAAGGGTTCAAGGTCGGTGCCGATGATTACATGACCAAACCGTTCAGCATGGAGGAGCTTTTGGTGCGTATCCAGGCCATTCTTCGACGCAGCGCTGCATTGCCTGACGGAGAAGAAAACGTTGGTGAGATTTCCATAGCCTCCTTCCAATTCGATTACAACACACAAATGCTCCGACGAAAAGACGGAGGGGAACAGAGGCTTACGACCAAGGAAAATGAGCTGCTCTTCCTGCTGTGCAAGCACCGTAACAATTTGCTTGAGCGCACCTATGCCTTGAAATCGATTTGGGGCGATCCGAACTATTTCAACGGACGTTCCATGGACGTCTACATCGCAAAGTTGCGTCGTCACCTCAAACCCGATGAAGGCATCCAAATCCTCAACGTCCACGGGAAAGGCTTCAAAATGATTGTGCCGGAGTAAACGGCAATTTTGGCATGGTATTGGACACGTTTCTGTTGAACCGTAAAAACCATTGCCATGATTCCTTCAAAAGCTCCCAAAGGTCTGTTTCAACTGGGCCTAATTGTGTCTTTTTCACTCGTTCTTGTCGCCTTCGAATGGACGGAAACCGAATGGGACGAGACCGCGGGATGGGCATATTCAAACAACAATTTACTGGAAGCCGAAATGGTCCCTGTGCACCTCCCGGCCAAACCCAGCCCCCCTGTTCGCGCCATTGGGATAGCGCCAGAAATCAACCCCGAACCTCTGCCCAAGCCTGCGCCGCAGCCGATTACTGACCCCCATTTCGATCCACTCGAAGGCCAGCTGTTCGAGCTTGGGTTTGTGGATGAAGGCGGTGAGGAAGAAATAGAAACCTTGCTCATTGCCGAACATATGCCGCACTTCAACGGCTGCGAGAATGTGCTCGATCGGAGCCTGGAACGCGCCTGTACGGAGGCGGAAATGATTGCCATAATCCAACGGTGTGCGCAATTCCCGAAAAACCTTCGATCGCGCGCAATCAGTGGGGTGGTTTACCTCCAATTCAATATTGATGAATACGGCGAGGTTTCAAGGCAAAAAGTCCTGAAAGGCGCACACCCAAGCTTCAACCAATCCGCCTTGTCCGCTTTGGACTGTATCCCCAAAATGATTCCCGGGACACAACAAGGGCAACCTGTTCGAGTAACCTATACGATTCCTGTGCGATTCACCATTCGTTGAATTCCCATTGACAATTGCAAAACTCGTTGGCTTTCCGCGAACAAAGCCTTAGATTTGCACGCCCCTAATTCCTTGCGACCGTGTCTCATATGCTCAAAATTCTCGCCGGTTCTAGTTCCACTGCTTTTGGAGAGCGAGTTGCGACCGCTTTTGGAGGCGACTTGGTTCCAGTAAAAACGACCAAGTTCAGTGATGGCGAATTTACCGTAAGCATTGAGGAAACCATCCGGGGTAAGGAGGTGGCGATTGTACAGTCTACGTTTCCCCCGACGGATAACCTCATGGAATTGCTGCTTCTGATCGATGCAGCGAAACGTGCCAGTGCCAAACGCATCATCGCCATCATTCCTTACTTTGGGTTTGCTCGTCAAGATCGAAAAGACAAGCCGCGGGTGGCCATCGGGGCAAAATTAGTGGCCAATTTGCTCACTGCTGCAGGCATTGATCGGCTGATGACAATGGATTTGCATGCCGACCAAATCCAAGGGTTTTTCGAAGTGCCTGTGGACCACTTATACGCAAGCGCATTGTTTGTGCCTTACCTGCAAGACCTGAAGACCGAAAACTTATGCATTGCAACACCTGATACAGGAGGAACAAAACGTGCCAATTCCTATGCGAAGGCTTTGGGTGTAGATATGGCCATTTGTTACAAGCAACGCAAAGTGGCAAATCAGATTGAAAACATGACGGTGATCGGAGATGTCTCTGGAAAGGATGTTGTGTTAGTGGATGACATGTGCGACACGGCAGGCACATTAACCAAAGCTGCCTCATTGATGATGGGCCATGGCGCCCTATCCGTGCGAGCCTTGTGCACCCATGCCGTGCTCAGCGGACCTGCGTATGAGCGCATCTCAGAAAGCGCACTAACGGAATTGGTTGTGACCGATAGCATTCCGTTGGATTCAAATAAAAATACCGACAAAATCAAGGTCCTTCCAGTCCATGATTTGTTTGCTAAGACTTTGACCTGTTTGGTGGAAAACCGTTCCATCAGCGATACTTTATTAATTCAGTAATTATGAAAACTGCATCATTGAGCGGCTCTTCTCGAGAGAGCGTAGGAAAAAAAGATGCCTCGCAACTGCGATTGAACAACCGTGTGCCGGCTGTTCTATACGGAGGCGGGGATCAGAAACACCTCTCGGTAGGCGAATTGGATATCTCCAAAATCATCGTCAACCCAGACGTATTTCAAATTGATTTGGACTTGGATGGCACTGCTTACAAGTGCATCGTCCAAGATGTTCAATTCCACCCGGTAACAGAACGAATCGTCCACATCGACCTCTTGCAGGTCATTGATGGGAAGCCCGTTCGTGTTGAATTGCCATTGCGCACTACCGGCACAGCCCAAGGGGTCATTGATGGTGGACGAATTCAAATGTTGTTTCGTCGCCTACCTGTCCGTGGCTTGATTCAAGATTTGCCAGAAGCAATCACAGTGGATATCAGCGATTTGGTCATCGGAGACAGCGCGCGGGTTCGGGACATTGAAGTTCCCAACTGCGACGTATTGCTCAGCGAATCAGCTTTGCTCGTGGCTTGTAAGCGTACGCGTGCAGCCATGTCAGCCGAATCAGAAGAAGAAGTAGAAGGCGAAGGAGGCGAAGGAGCTGAAGGAGGCGAAGGAGCAGAAGGAGCAGAAGGCGCTGAATAAAGCTTTCAACTATGAAATGCCTCATCGTAGGACTGGGTAATCCCGGCGCTGAATATGAGGAAACCCGACATAACATTGGGTTCAAGGTGGTGGACACCATCGCACAGAAAAGCGGCGCTTCGTTTGAAGTTGCTCGACTGGGCGAGGTGTCCACCGTCCGTTTCAAGGGGCGAAGTCTGATCTTATTGAAGCCTTCGACCTTCATGAATCTCAGTGGAAAAGCGGTTCGATACTGGATGGATAAGGAGAAAATCCCACTGGACCGGGTGCTTATCATTACCGACGATTTAGCGCTTCCGTTTGGGACTTTGCGCCTCAGAGGCAAGGGAAGCGGCGGAGGACACAATGGCCTCGGCGACATTGAGAAAGTCCTAGGACAGTCCAAATACAGCCGCTTGCGTTTCGGAATCGGCGCGGAATTTTCCAAAGGCCGGCAAGTGGATTATGTCCTCGGCAAATGGAGCGAAGAGGAAAACCAAACCCTCCCTGAACGCTTGGATCGGTGCACTGCCCTGGTTCAATCGTATGCCAGCATCGGCTTGGAACGCACGATGAACTTCTTCAATAACACCTGACTACTCGTAAAGATGGTTGTTGCTGATGTAGTTTAACACCTTGTCGTGCAACAAATAACGGATGTCTTTTTGGTCCGTAATTGCCTTTCGCAGATACGTCGAGGAAATGCTGATCATCGGGGCATTGCACCATTGTATGTTGCCATGATCTCGGGGAATCACCTCTTCTGGTTTTGCTGCTGGAATCGCTGCGTTGTCTTGATCCGAAGATCGTCTTGGATACACCAAAATCCGATGCTTCTCGACCAGTTCCCAATGGTCACGCCACGTGTGTAGTCGCTCAAAGTTGTCCTCACCAATGATCAAACTGAACTTGACATCTGCGTAGGTCGCCCGCATGTGCCGCATGGTTGCGGCGGTGTAATTCGGTTGAGGCAACTCGAATTCGATGTCGGAACCTTGGAGCAATTCATTCTCTGACACAGCCAAAATAACCATTTGCAACCGGTGTGCTTCATGGATCATTTCGTGCGCCTCTTTCTGTGGGTTTTGGGGGGTAACCACGAGCCAAACCTCATCCAAATCGGTATAAGTCGCCATGTGGTTGGCAATCACCAAGTGCCCCATGTGAATGGGGTTAAAAGAGCCGAAGTAAAGCCCGATTTTTTTGTGAGTATGTTCCTCAGAAGCCATTGTCACTCAACTTGTTTTCAGTGATCCTGTCACGTGTCCGACAGCCATTTCCACTGCTTCCTTGCATGCCTCCTTCAAGTCGTCATTGATCAAAACCTTATCGAAATGAACGCTTTGTTTCCATTCCCAACTCGCCTTATCCATGCGCTCCCTGAGTCGCTCCTCGCTTTCCGTCCCTCGTCGTTCCAGTCGTTCCCTCAAAATTTCCATGCTCGGCGGTTGCACAAAAACAGACAATGCTTTCGGGCCCAATGCGGCGCGCAGCTCCATACCCCCTACCACGTCGACGTCAAAGAGCGCCGTTTTCCCCTGACTCCACAAGCGTTCAAGCTCCGATTTGAGTGTTCCGTAATATTTATCCGGATAAACCTCCTCCCATTCCACCAATTCTTGGTTTGCGATGCTCGCCTGAAACGCCGCAATCGATTTGAAATGATAATCGACTCCGTCCTTTTCATTGCCTCTCGGCTCCCGCGTAGTGGCGCTCACCGAAAAGCCCAGCGACAAACCACTATTCTCCAGCAGATGACGTACAATCGTCGTTTTTCCAGCTCCTGAGGGAGCCGAAAAAATAATGGCTTTTCCTTCCGATTTAGAGGGCATTGAGGACCTGTTCTTTGATTTTCTCGAGCTCGTCCTTCATCTGGACGACATAGCGCTGCATGTCCGCGTCGTTCGCCTTGCTTCCCAATGTATTGATTTCACGGCCCATTTCCTGAGCAATGAATCCAAGTTTTTTAGCCTGGCCCGCGGGCTGCTCCAACACCTCAATGAAATAGGCGCAATGCGCTTTGAGGCGCACGCGCTCTTCAGATACATCCAGCTTTTCTAGGTAAAACAAAACCTCTTGCTCGAACCTGTTTTCATCCAATCGGCCACGGTCCTGAATTTCATTGAAATTCGCCTGAATACGGGACCGGATGCGCTTGATTCGCTCATCCAGAATAGGTCCAATCTTCTCCTCCATCTCCGAAATGTTGGCAACGTGCTGCCGAAAGTCAGCCTCTAATGCTTCTCCTTCATGTACTCGAAACGACAGGAAGTTGGACACGGCATCGTCGATGAGGGCTTGGATTTGGCCCCATTCATTTTCATTCAACTCCTCTTTGCCTTGCTGCAAAACATCGGGCAACCGCATAGCCACTTGCATCAATGCACCCGGGTTCTGTTCATAGCCTCTCCCTTTCGCAATGCCCTCCAAATCTTCGAGATACGCCGCAATGAGTCCGGAATTGAGTTCTTTCCGCTCAATACCATCCGCCTCGTAGTGCAAGGATAAATCGCATTTTCCTCGGCCAATGGCTTTCGAAAGTGCCTTCCGTAGCTCCATTTCCTTTTCTCTGAACGCCGATGGCATCCGAACGCTCAAATCGAGTTGCTTTCCATTCAAGGATCGAACTTCTGCGGTGTAACGGCGCATTCCAATGGTTGCAGTCGACTTGCCGTATCCGGTCATAGAGTGAATCATGGGAGGGATTTTCGACAAAGATAAGTCCCCGTGACAAGGTGAAGTGGGATGTACCTTTGCACCATGAGCAAAATGGATCAAATCCAAGCCCCTGTGGCCGCTGATATGGTAAAGTTCCAGGGGCACTTCAAACGCGCGATGCAGACAGAAGTCCCATTGCTCGATCGCGTTACGCGCTATATCATCCGAAGAAAAGGGAAACAGATGCGTCCCCTCTTCGTCTTTTTGACGGCTCGCGTGGTCCTTGGAAAGGATTCAACGGTTTTGCCTGAACGCAGCCATGTGGCGGCCTCGTTGATCGAATTGTTGCATACCGCGACCCTGGTGCACGATGACGTAGTAGACGAAAGTCCCTTGCGCAGGGGGTTCTTCTCCATCCAAGCCCTATGGAAGAAAAAAGTCGCTGTCTTGGTTGGGGATTACCTGCTTTCGCGTGGATTGCTGATGGCGGTCGATGCCGAAGCCTATGATCTGCTAAAAATCACCTCAGAAGCGGTCCGGCAAATGAGCGAAGGAGAGTTGCTGCAAATTGAAAAAGCACGGCGATTGGACATTACCGAAGAAGTCTACTTTGACATCATCCAACGAAAAACGGCTTCCCTCATTGCCGCTTGTTGTGCGTGTGGAGCCGCTTCCGTCAGCGGCAATCCCGAAACCACAGCCAACATGAAGCGGTTTGGGGAATTGGTGGGGTTGGCGTTTCAAATCAAGGACGACCTGTTGGATCTCGGTGACGGGGAACGCATCGGAAAGCCCACGGGAGGTGATATTCGAGAACGAAAAATGACCCTTCCTCTCATTCATACTTTAAATGAAGCCACGGCGACCGAACGCCGGAGGCTCATTCGGTTGGTGAAGCACCACAATCACAAAGATCAGGCCGTGCAAGAAGTAATGGACGCAATCATCGAAGGCCCTGGAATGGCATATGCGCGGAAAAAAATGACCGAACTCCGGGACGAGGCCATGACACTGCTCGACGCTGAACCCGATTCAGATGCGAAGGAAGCGCTCATTGGGTTGGTTGACTTCACCATAGAACGCAAACGATGAAATCAAACTTCCTTTCTTCCACGCTCTTCCTCGCAGGCCTCGTTTCGATGATTGCCTGCAACTCCACCGGTGATGCCGACACCGCAACAGTCACCACCGATGAATGGCCCGATGGCACACCCAGGCGAACCGCAGAAGTGATGGATGGGGATACCATTTCCATTTCCATTTTTGACGCAAGCGGGCAATTGACCAAATACGGGGAATGGGAAAATTCAAAAAGGCACGGTGCTTCCCGCGCTTTCTATCCGAGCGGAACGCCATGGTCCGAACACACTTACGAACGCGGGGTACAAGTGGGTGATTACCGGACTTGGCATCCCAATGCACAACCGTTTATCGTTGGTCAATATGACCCGACAGGAAAGCCAACGGGGGTCTGGCAGTTTTTCAGCGAATCAGGGGAGCTGATCCGAGAACAACCGGGCGATTCCATTCAACCTTGAATTCACATTGCACCGCTGAAAACATCGGGGCAGTGGTCTGAACATCGATGCTGAATCGGCGGTATTTTTGTTGTGCGTCATTTGCTATGAATTCTTCAAAAACTTTTTCCCGATTCAACGTCATCACCGCAATTGCGATGTGGATGACCTTTTGGTTAGCTATTGGGCTCTCCATCACTGCATCGGCGCAGCCCTCCGATTTGAGCCCCTCGGAACAATACATCGAGCAATGGGGGGACGAGGCCGTTTACCAAATGGCCGTGCACGGCATTCCCGCCAGCATTACCCTCGCCCAAGGCATCCTCGAGAGTGGAAACGGACAAAGTCAACTTGCGCTCAAATCCAACAATCACTTTGGCATCAAATGCCATGGAAAATGGCAAGGCGAACGGGTTTACCATGATGATGACGCTGATGACGAGTGCTTTCGTGCCTATCAGAATGCCGCTGAGAGCTTTCACGACCACAGTCAATTTCTGAAGAAAACGCGCTACGAGCGATTGTTCGAATTGGAACCTACCGATTATAAAGGCTGGGCCAAAGGTTTGAAGAAATGCGGCTATGCCACCAACCCCAAGTATGCCAGCAAACTGATCGCGTTAATCAACCGATACGAATTGGAATCCTTCGATGCGGAAGGTTTGGCACTTGCCGCATCCCGCGAGGCATTTGGAGAAGCCAAAGACGCGACCATTGAACTGCAAAAGAACACAGAACGAGAGGCGAACGTCGGCGGAATGAATCCGAACAAAACGGGCGAAGTCCTCAGCGGTATTCGTTCCTTGCAAATGAGTGAAAATGCCATTCGATACACCTTGGCCAACGCCGAAGACTCGTATGAGGCGCTGGCTGCAGAATTGGACATGATGGTCTGGCAGCTCTACCGTTATAACGAAGTGGAACGCAAGGCGACGTCGGCACCCTACCGGCCCGCGGCAGGCGAGATTGTTTACTTGCAACCCAAGCGATCACATGGGCGAGTCAATTGGCTTACGCTTCAGGAAGGAGAAAGCATTTGGCAGGCTTCCCAGCGCAGCGGTGTATCGGTCAAAGCTTTGGTGCGAAAAAATCGATTGTCGGAAGTCAATCCCCGCCCGGCGTCGGGCCGTCTTTCGCTCAAATGGCGAATCACGCCCGAAGGGAAACTACCCGGTTGGGTTCGGACAATTCAGGGGCTCAGCGGCTAAGAATCCGACTTTTTTCCTCCGGCGTTTTCTGTCCCATCCCTGTCGAACTAACTTAGCGATGCTGATTGCTTGTCCCCGATTAAGCTGAAGCATCCTAAACACAGCCGACATGCCATTCTATCAACGCCTCGGGAACATCCCGCACAAGCGCCATACGCAGTTCGAAAAACCGGACGGTTCCCTCCATCACGAGCAATTGTTTGGAACCATTGGATTTGTTGGAATGAGCTCATTGCTCTATCACCTTCGCCGACCGACGATGGTGAAACGCGTGGGCAAATCCGTCAACGTGGCGCCGAAGCCTGCGGTTGAAAACAACTTATTGAGTCGAAAGCTCGAGGGTTTCAAGGTGACCCCCAAGCCCGGGTACTTGGAAAGTCGAACCCCCGTGCTGTTCAATTCGGATGTCACCATTTTGCTCGCGGCGCCCACCACGAGCATGGACGATGAGGCGTTTTATAAAAATTCAGACGGCGACGAAGTGGTGTTTGTGCACGAAGGCAGCGGCGTTTTGCATACGATGCTCGGGAAAATTCCATTTGGCGCAGGTGATTATTTGGTGATCCCTCGGGGCATTATTCACCGTTTTGCCTTTGCATCGAATGCCAATCGACTGTTTATCACGGAATCTGCACACCCCGTTTACACCCCAAAACGCTACCGCAATCATTTTGGACAATTGCTCGAGCACAGCCCGTATTGCGAGCGGGACATGCGTCCTCCGACGGACTTGGAAACGTTCGATCAAGTCGGCGAATTCACCATTCGCATCAAAAAACAAGGCCAATTGCACGACTACGTCTATGCTTCGCACCCATTTGACGTGGTGGGCTGGGATGGTTACCATTTTCCGTACGCCATGTCCATCAACGATTTCGAACCGATCACAGGACGCGTGCACCAACCCCCGCCCGTCCATCAAACATTCGAAACCGATGCCTTCGTCATCTGCAGTTTTGTGCCGCGGATGTACGATTACCATCCCAAGTCCATCCCTGCGCCGTACAACCATTCCAACATCGATTCTGATGAGGTTTTGTATTACGTAGAAGGCGATTTCATGAGCCGAACCGGCATTGATCGTGGCTACATTTCGCTGCATCCTGCAGGCATTCCGCATGGACCGCACCCCGGGACTTACGAGGGAAGCATCGGCAAAACGAAAACGGAAGAACTCGCCG
>CAJQKK010000181.1 GCA_905478895.1 uncultured Flavobacteriales bacterium
TTTCGCTCCTGCGCATGTAACCGTTCCGCCCCTGGTGCCGTACAAAGCGCCATGCAGATTGCGCAAACGAACCTCCAACTCTACAATCAATTGGCTGCCGCTGGGTGGTCAATGGACGCGTTAAGCGAAACGGATCGCGCTTACCAGCTGGCCATCCAGCTCTTCACGGGGCGCTACCGGGCAAATGGCAAGGTGTTCTTGGCACATTTGGTGGGAACGGCGAGCATTTTGGCGCAGTTCGGGGCGCCACAGCCCGTGGTGTTGGCTGGGCTCCTGCACGCGGCTTACCTGCAGGGGGAGTTCGGCAATGGCAAGCCCGGGGTGACGGCTGCGCGGCGGAAGTGGATGTTGCAGACCGTGTCGCCGGAGGTCAATTCGCTGCTCGAGGGCTATGCGAAGTTGCGTTGGAAGCCTGATTACTTGGCTGAAATTGCGCCTGTTGCGGCGGATTTACCGGCTGAGCAGCAGACGTTGTTGTGGATGCGAATTGCGAACGCCCTTGAAGACCAAATCCATTTCGCCTCCCACTACAGCACCAAGCGCCTCCGCGATCGGGGCTCCGAAAAATCTCGAGACGACTGGGCCGTAGAAATCGCGCACACCTTGGGACATCACGAGCTCGCAGATGCATTGGCGGCTGAGCTGAATGCCCGGCCCTTCCCAGGCATCGAACGGCTCCAACGCCCCGGCTCGGGCTCGGGCACTGTCGCCCCCCTGACCCACCGCATCAAACCCCTCGTGGGCCATCGCCTCGGCGCCATCCGCACCATTTTGCGGTTCAAAGGAAAATAGGTCGAATTCCGCCTCACCGCAAAAGCGTCACGGTGCCCGTGAACTCCCGGTGCTTGTCCCCCCCCGAGGGTCGTCAAAATCCGCAGCACGCAGCCGTAGGCCCCGTCAGGTGCGAAGTAACTGCCGTCCACCTGCGATTCGCCCACCCAAGTCGCTTGTGGATCCTCCGTCCACCAGACCACCTGCCCCCACCGCATCCACACACCCTACGGGCTACCAAACGACAAAACCCACATCCCCCACGGTGTGGTTTTTTTTATGCCCAAAAGCCCCACGGCCATCAAGATGCTGATGTAATCGAAGTTTGGTCTGTGCAACATTCATGGGTTAAAATTATCGAATATGGAGAGACGTAACATTTGAGAGTTATTTTCCGTAGAGGAGCTTATGTCAATACGTTCAACGATTATTATTTCTCCTCGAGAACGATTCACAAGTGTGATCGACTCTCTAGAGTCGCTCTTTCGAACGATTCCTCCTGAAACGAGGGTAATTGTTATTGAGGGCGAATCTCCTGCGCTAGTGAAGTCTGCTTTGTTAGATCTAAAAAGTAGACGGGATTTTGACCTTGTGAGCTTGGGCCATATGGTCATCCCGAATGAGGCTCGAAATATTGGAGGTAGAATGGCTGATACCGAATTCATTGTTTTCGCAGACAATGACATAAAGTACGAACCTTTTTGGCTTGAACGATTGGAGGCCAATGCCGACAAATACAACAGCGATGCTGTTGCGCCATTAATTTTCATTGGCCCCTCGGATAAAAAATTAATACATCATGCCGGAGGCAAACTTGAGCTCATGAAAAAAGGTGGTAGAGACGTTCTTATTGAACGTCATCGCCTGATGAACAGACCATTCGCTGATGTTGAAGAATCTCTCGATCAAGAAGCACCCGTGAAAAATGAAGTGTGTGAGTTTCATTGCGCACTAATGAAGCTTGATTTCTTCAACCGCCTTGGTGGTTTTGATGAGCGCTTAATCACTAGGGAGCAGATGGACTTTGCTCTTCGCATCAAAGATTTGGGCGCCAAAATTACCTTTGAAAAAGACAGCCGCGTTACGTACATGGCATTTGAGAAATTTGATCCACAAGATTTACCATATCATCTCTTCCGTTGGTCTGATTCTAGGGCTTTGGAGTCCATAGAGGTGTTCGAAGAAACATGGGGCATTCCCTTAAATCGTCGCGCGATACGATTCAACTGGATACAGCAACATCGTGATCGAGCATGGGCATCGTCTCTGCCAAAAGCTAAGCTTCTTGGTCGTCATGCTTTCCGCCTGGTTCATGCGAACCAAGCGGAGAAGCAATTGAATTCAGATGCGGATAGTAGACGCCCGAAGACCCCCCCCTTCATTCCTTCTCTTCCATCAGCGAGTGCATTGACTTTATTCAAGGATTTCAGATGAAAAGCTCACATGACACTCAGCCTGTTTATGCAGGAATGGCTACGATGCCAGGTCGGATGAGAACGGCTCGTATTGCAATTAGGAGTTTGCTTCCGCAGGTAGACCGGATCTTTCTTTACTTAGATGGATTCGAACAGCTACCGAGTTTTGCGAATCACCCGAAAATTGAGGTAATTTCCTCAGAAGATGCTCCAGGATTGCATGCAAACGGGAAGTTATTAGGAATGATAAACTTGCCGAAGAATTCTTATTACATGACTGCTGATGATGATTATCGTTATCCTCGGAATTTTGTGTCAAAATTGAAGGGTGAACTCCTTGCAAATCCATCATTGACAGTGGTTGGAGTTCATGGTTGCAAGTTTCAATATCCGTTTCAGTCGTACACGAAAGACCGCATTGTTTACACCTCATGGAAACCGTTGAGAGAACTTACGAAGGTTGACCTGGTCGCTACTTGCGGAACCATGCATTTTGTAAAGAAGCTTCAATTCGATGTCCGGAAATGGAATGTTACAAACCAAGTAGATCTTAATTTCGCAAAAGAGGTGAAGAAAGTTTTTGGAGTTGTTGCGGTAGTTCCTAAAAGGTGGTTTTGGATGCTGCCATTGGATTGGAATCAAGAGGATAGCATTTTTAAAAAGTTGAAATTGAATGATCGCCGACAAAGTGAATTGGCGAAGAAAATATTTCAGCTGTGAACCTGCATGTATACGCTTTGAAGCGCAGTGGTAATAACGTCATTCGCAAGTGGATTACCCGGGGCAGGTTGATGGCAGTTTGTGGTAATGTTCGTCCAGAATACTTAGTGGAAGAGGGTGAATTGTTTCGAGGGACCGCTTGTTAGGGGTGCGTTTCACCCCTAGGCGTGAGGGACTATACGCCTGCGCGGTTTACTTTAGCCATTGTATTGATTCTACATGAATCGAGAAACCATAAGCACCATGAAGCAACACGCATACCTTTTAATTGCCTTCGTTTTGGGGGTCTCCCAATTGTCAGAAGCACAAGTCATCACTTGTGTTCCTTGCGACATGTTAGGCATGTCTGTAAATGTGGGTAGCCAAGAAACCATGATCAGTATTTATCATTCAGGGCAGTATATGACCCACCCTCAAGATCAAAATGTTTTTATGTGGGAGTTTTCGGATCAACAAGGAAACATCGTTTATGAAGAGACGATAGTAGACGAACAACAAATTTCTTTTGCTCATAATTGGCCATTGACTGATACCATAAACGTGTCCGTGCATTTTGTAAATGAGGAGGCTAATTTGGACAACTGGTATAATTCTGAGGGTTTGCCCCTTACGGGCAATTCAATCAATTGTTTATTCGAAGACCAGTTGTATTGGGAAACAGGTGAGCCCACTCCTTGGGGGAGCTGGACATTCATTCATAACAATCCGGGTGTTGATCTCAATGCTCCTACAGGCATTGGCAGTCCTGTTGTAGCGGAAAAGAAGTTGATCAAAACACTTGATGCCTTGGGCAGAGAAGTCAATCGTACGACCAATCAAATCCTTTTCTACATCTATGATGACGGTTCGGTGGAGAAGCGATGGTTGCTCGAAGAGTAATTGACGTTCATTTAAGGTTGGGTCGAAACGTGATAGCGTCAACGCGCCCCTGCAGCGTTTGAAGGAATTTCGAACCAACGCGGATATCCTTTAAGTTCGATTTGTTGTCCCGATTATGGCGGATACAATGGACTTCGGGCATCATCACTATCACTGATTCTGTGAATCGTTTTGACGTGCTCAAATGGGCTTAAAACGCATTCCTAATCCTCACGCCACAAGAATCAACGGCGATGATATGATGGATTCAGGAGCTGTCAATCGGCCATGGTTTATTATTATTTTGAGTGCCCTATCTTGCTCCAAATTCTAGTCCGCATGCAACAAACTGTCCATTTCTTGGCCTTGATGCTTGGGCTCTTGGTCGCTGCGACAGGAGTCGCACAGCTCGATGTGGTTCATTGGATTCCGCCATTGCACAGCCGCGACAACGGACAAATCAACGATCACTACCTCTACCTGTCAACGCCCGAAATGGAGCCGGTTACAGTCAATTTATATGACGGGAGTGGCGCCACATTTGGGGATTCGCCTTATACAATTGAAAACGGTCAACCGATTGCCATTGAAATCGGTAACGGACAGACAAACGGCAGCAAGCTCATGGTCGCCCAAGGCGAATTGAATGAAACGCTTGCCAATCGAGGGCTAAAGGTTGAGGCCAGTGCCCCCATATTTTGCAATGCCCGATACCGCAGTGCCTGGCAAGCCGAGGCACTCACATCCAAGGGGGCAAAAGCCCAAGGCCAAACCTTCCGACTCGGAGGAATGCCCA
>CAJQKK010000182.1 GCA_905478895.1 uncultured Flavobacteriales bacterium
GGTAGAAATAGTGAGAGCACTAAAATGAATGCGTCTGAAAACCAATGATTTGCAGGCGCTTCAGTAGCTCGAAGGGGTGCATCAACTATCGAGCAATGACAGCCGTTTCAGCGCATTTCGTAATGACCCTGAAAATTCAATTCGGAAGTGCACGGAGGTATTCCAATCCAAACGCTTTGGGCCTCGTCTGTAACATGTGATCATTCATGACCGTATGGTGTGCCTCGAAAACCTCAAACCATTGATTCCCTGAAAATCCCACAACCAGTTTCCACTGGGCACTTCCAAACGAGCGTTAGGTGGAATGGTTGTGGCGGGCACAGCGAGGCGACCGGTGATGTCGAAACGTCGGACGACAAAGCTTCCTGGGCTATTATTGATCCAATAACCCTTTTCCAGGTCTATGCGTGACAACGATTCATCGGAAACATTAGCAGGGGAATAGCGGAGCGTGGCAAAGCTAGCATTGCTCATTTCAAGCTCTACAAAATTGGCATCCAATGGAACATCAACAACCACTTCCCACGTTGCAGCATCAATGGCCATGATGGACGAATTCAAGCCAATCCCCTGATCTTGGTAATAATGAAGGATGTAGAATCCGTTCAGCTGATCGAATTCAGTACCATCAGGTGTATAAAAATCGACCTGAGGCAAGGCCAGTTGCGGGGTGATTACCCCCGAAAGAGGATCCACAACAATCAATTCCATATCTGCATCACCATTCGCCGTGTACGTGGCTTTTAAACCAATCAATTGGCCATCATTGATGTTGAATTCAAATTCACTCAAATTGGCATTGCTGCCCATTTCTGGGGAAACATCCGCAACGATTGAGCCCGCTTCGCAATCGACGGTTACCAGTCTGCCCACTCCTGTGTTATCAATGCCCCAGATGTAAAAGTGATGCAAGTCGCTGTCATAACAGGAGGAACCTGCAACCACCCCTTGCATCCAGTCCATTTCCAAAATTGGAATGGTATTGACTTGTCCATCCTCAACTTCCAAAGTGATCACTCGCGTCCCCCAATCCATCCAGGTGCTATCCAAACCATAGCCCTCAAGCCCATAAAATTTCCCGTTCTGCATGTCATGGTGAATGCTGTGCATGTTGCCGAATAGCTCTGCAGTCGTTTCAGCACCCTCCGCTTCCACGGAATGACTCATCCATTCCAAACCTGTTCCGCCCGAAGGCAAACCCAAAAACACATAGGCCTCATCCCATTGATTGAAAGTTGAAGTTCCCAGCCCGAAGCCTTCGGCATATTCCAACGTATCGCCATAAACCCAAGTGTTTGACATGATGTCATAGCCGCCCAAGTAAAGTCCTTGCTCCCAAGGCAAAATCCCTTGGCGCATGCCATAAATCGTCTGGGCGCTGAGCGTTTGGAGGCTTGCAATGGACATTCCCACAAACAAAGCACAATTGAAAACAGTAATCCCTTTCATATTCGAGTAACCCTTGGAGTATAAAAAAAGTTGCATAAATCGGGGGGGGTCTTTTGAATAAGCCTTTCTCGGAATCACCAAGCCATTCTGAGAATTTCAGTTTGTATGGACCAAATCTCATTGGTGTTTTTTAGGGCAAAAGGCATCACATAAGCAACGCACTGCGGTTCGAGTACAAAGAATAAGTCCCCTTTGATCTCCTTTAAATCTGAGACAACACGCAACTCCGTTTCCACGCTTGTTGACGAAAAAAGCATCGGTGTCAAAACTTGGTCAAATCGTTCATACCCCATTTCTGAAGGCGGATCTTCCAACCACGACATGATTTCAACGGCATTGGTATCGCGCCATTGAAACTGGAATTTCCCCGTGAATGGATGCGCTGATAAAGCGGAAATCACATAGCCGCCATATGGCATGGTCAGCTGCGTTTTCAATGACAAAACAGAAGGATCCAATGTTGGAACGACATCAATCGAAACACCCAACCCAAACGGCATTTGGCGCGGATTTCTATGCGGAGCCATGAGGGCCGCATCCTGATCAAACTGACCAAAAACAGGGGGCGCAAACCACAAAGCCATCGGCAACAGGAAAAGTCCTATTCTATGAGGGATCATCACTTGACAACAAGAACACGAGCCGTGTGGTAACGACCATCGCCTTGAGTCATTCGAATCACGTGCCAGCCCAATGACCAGTCGGCAGTTGAAAGAGGATTCATTTGTAGTGCAGCATTGAATCCTTGAGAAGAAACAACACGCCCCAAAGGATCAAACACATCCCATGCAAACGCGCCCTGAAGGCCGTTGATTTGAACTCGATCTCCTTGCCTCACTGGGTTCGGGTAGATAGTCAATGAAGACGTGAATTCTGATTCCGAAACATCGCTCGAACCGTCATTGAAGAGCACGTTGATACTGAACCCATCCACGAAGTTGATCATTCCATTTTCATCGACAGAAACGGAATCACAATGGGTCGCTGTACACACTAAATTCGCCTCCTCCCAGGTCGCTGTAAGGCACAATAAGTATGGACCATTGCCAGAATAGGTGTGGCTTGGGGTGGCTTCTGTGCTCGTACCTTCATCACCAAAATCCCAGAAATACGCAGGTTGGCCTGCAAGCTCTGGGAGGATCAAGTCCAATGTCCCCGCGATCTCATTCCCAGCAGCATCTATCGCCTGTACCACTTCAAAACTCAACTCACAATTGCCTCCTGTTGGATCCGGATCTTCTTGTTCGACTGTATAGCATTCTGTCCATGGCTCACAGGATTCAGAAGTGACATAAACGCACACGTTCCACATTCCTGCGCCATCAAATTGCCATCCAAAATTGGGTTCGCTTGTGTTGTTGAATGTCACACCATCAATGGACCAGTCGAAAACGGCATCATCGGGAGCTCCGCTGACGGTAAACATCCAAGATCCGATGGCGGTGAGCCCCCCCTCAAACTCCATGTCACAACCTCCTGTTTCACCACCGCAGTATAGGCCAGTAAGGAATACATCATTCAATCCGCCTAACGCATTGGGTGAGAAGGTCCCAGTCATGAAAACTTCTACTGAATCACAATTCAAGTAGCTCGCGGTCAAGATACCCTGCATCGTTCCCGATGGGAGCTCCAAGGTTGTGGAGGCATTTCCCGATGCGTTCGTAAACTCCGCTGAAGCATAGATTGCTCCTGCCACTTCGACGCTGAATTCAACAAGAACTCCTTCGGCAACATTGCCGGCATTATCCGTAAGTGAAGCTGTTGCATTGAGTGAAGCCTGAGCGTAAAGCGCCAAACTGGAGAAGAGCAGACAAACTGTTGAGAGGGTGCGTTTCATGATTTAAAGTTTGGTCAAATGTATAACAATCGCAGCTGTCCAAACGTTGCACTGCCACTGGCTAAGGTCGAGGACGACGCATTTCAGTCTTTCAACAACCGCAAGCCTGGATTCAATTCCGCAAGCGGGATCGCAAATCCGATTCCTTCAACCCCTTTAGCAACAACTTTAGCATTTACAATACCAATCAACTCCCCATTCTCATTGAGCAGCGGCCCTCCGCTGTTGCCTGGAGAGATAGAGACATCTGTTTGGTAAGAAGATTCGCCACGTTTCGCAGACAAAATTCCGCGCGTCACAGTTGCATCGTAATCTTCCTCAAAAGGCGTCCCAATCGCATACACTTCATCTCCAACCATGGGAAGAGTCGTGGACCACGCAATAGGGTTCAGCCTTGCACGCTGTCACAAGTAATGCTAAAAGAAGGGGAAAGAAATTTTTCATGGATGTTTGGAATCATGCGTTCAAAACTCAAGACGCATTCGGGTCTTCGGACCAAAGTGAAGTGACCAAAGTACTCAGCGTCCGTGCCACCTTCTAGGATTGGGCATGAGACATATCCTGACCTGAATGGTAAATATTGATCGAGGTTTCTTGGGAACCTACATTCATCGACATGCCCAACATATCACACGGC
>CAJQKK010000183.1 GCA_905478895.1 uncultured Flavobacteriales bacterium
CAACGCGTTCCCGTAGCGTGTGAAGGAATTTCGCATCAATGCGATTATCCTTTGAGTTCGATTTGTTGTCCCGATTACGGCGGGTACAGGGACTTATTCCTTCATCACGAGCACATATTCTTTGAATCGTTTTGACGCGCTCAAATGGGCTTAGAACGCATTGCTGATGCAAGGACGCAATGATCGACTTATGAACCGCTACCAGGCCTACACTTCTCACTCCCAAAACCGCCTCCATTTGGCACAACAATGGGAACAACAACAATTTAAACGGCGCTGAAAGGCCTGTCATTGCTCGATAGTTGATAGCCCACCATCCG
The DNA here is from genome assembly GCA_905478895.1 of uncultured Flavobacteriales bacterium. Taxonomy (GTDB): domain Bacteria; phylum Bacteroidota; class Bacteroidia; order Flavobacteriales_D; family Sanyastnellaceae; genus UA16. Next base: position 321 of record CAJQKK010000183.1, read on the forward strand.
AACGCTGTGACACCACCCCCCGACGATCCCAAAACTTTGGTCCGATTGCTACAATTGGCGCCCAAAATTTCCACCCGCGATGGATTCGTGGACGAATACTTTCAACGCCTCAAAGACCATGACACCCGCGCCAATGCGTATTGGTCAGTCGAACACGACCACATGTCGATTTTTGGACGGACCAGGTACAACGGTCATGAGGTTTTTGCTTCGGTTTTAAGCCGATGGAATAACAAACGGCGGTCGGATTTGAGTTGAAATCAAGTCATTTACTTTTCGTATGAATGATTATTCTCTGCAAGTTGCAAATGATGCCGATTCTGTTGTGTGCATTAATCCAAAAGGAGCTCCTCCCGCAGGTCCAAAATCTGAATTGATCATTACAGCATCATTTAAGTCAAAGACACAACCATTATCGTAAATGAATGCTTGATATTTTTTGTTATTGAAGACAATTACTTGATAAACCTCCGGATTCTTGACACTCCCCTTTTCTACAATTTCAATTTTCCAGGTTCCATCCATATCTCTGAATTCTGACTTTGGAAGGGCTTCTCCTGCCTCGTAAACTGTTTTGTCCCAAGTCCCGTCCTCATGAATCTTTACAATCGTCTCAAGTTGACCCACCGAAGAGCCTTCCCAGTAATATTCACCAGCTGGAGAATCAGGAGTGTCAGAATGATTGCATCCTTTTCCCCATAAAAAAATTCCGCCGACTAAAAAAACAAATGTAACGAGAGCTGCTAGGCAACTATTCAGAATTTCCTTTCCTATTGACATGTTTTTTTTCGGGCGAAATAGTCAAAAAAAATAAACTTGACAGCGTCAACGCCTCCACATATTAGGTGAAGACATCCATGAATGAGGCGAAACGACTGAAGGCATCAGGTTACAAACGAGGTTTCCCGGGGTTCTCAAAACCTTTTCTGCGACATCAACTACCCCCCGAGCAAGTGGGGACAATAGAAGCAGTAAGCTAGTTCGGCTGCCTAATTGGGGCGCATGCCCGCAGATCTCAAGGCAAGATATCCCCCAACAGCTGTCAGCGGAAGATGTAAGAGGGTGGGCCAGTTGGAGCTATATGCAATTCGCAGAAATGACATTCGACGGCTAAGTTTCGCTGATGATCAACTTTAGTGCAATCGTGGTCTTGGTAAGCGCATTCCGTCTTCCAAAAGCATTTCTTTCTTTTGGAGGGTGACGATATGTCATCTAAATTGGGGAGTGTAATACCTAATTTGATTAAATGACCATCGACGAATTTGTTCTCAAGTACAACCTGGAGCCTATTGCAAAAGTAAAACGCATCATGCCTTCAGGCTTGTGGGGAGAGACTAAGCTTGATCAAGTAGTTTCAGTTGCAGACAAGGAATGGTTGGTCAATAATTTCTGTCAAATCAGTCTTGCTTCATTTGAAAACCTCTTGATACTCGACCTCACAAACTGCGAAAGTTCAAAACCTTGTGCTGATTTTTTTGAATCCAATAGCTTAGTGCACCTGGGAAAAATGGGAGGCAAACTCAAATTGAACAAAAGCTTCGAGAAGCTTGCTCAAATTAAAGAGGTGCACTTATCGGCTGTGCACGTTACAAGCCTTCCAAAAAACGTGGGAGATTTAACCACTTTGAAGTCACTTCTCTTGTCGGACACGGTCATTAAAAAACTGCCGCCATCATTTAGTGAGTTGCACGAATTGAAAGAATTTAAGGTTTGGAGCAAGCTCCAAGAGTTGCCTGAAGAATTGCCGAAATCGTTGGAAGTCGTGGACTTGAGGTCCAATAAATTGACTAAAATCCCTGGTGCATTGATGAGGTTACCTAACCTGAAATGGTTGGATCTGTCATCCAATCCTTTCACATCATTGACGCTACCTGACATGCCAAATGGTACGCTGGAGGAGCTGGGATTGGCGCGATCGCCGTTTGGGTTGTCGCAAAAGACGATTACGGAAGTGCAGAAAGCCTTTCCAAACGCTAAAATATCTGGTGGAGCCAGCAATGGGAAATTTGTTGAAGACGGCAAGAGTCTTTACCTATCATGCACCAAGCTCTATCACAGCATGGCGCATCCTGAAGGAAGTACGAGCTCGAATTGACGATAATTGGTCGCTCAGATGCATGAATGAAAATGCCGGTGAGTTTCATGCTAATACGAATAGCTGAATGCTCTTCGTGAGTTTTGAAGTTTAGATTGATTTCGTATGGTGTTCATTTCGAACTAAATTGGAATGAAATTTCGAGCAATGCCAAGCAAAAAAGTTAAAGTTCAAGTGGCTTTTGATAAGAACACGTTCAAGCCGACGAAAAAGACATTGGGGCTTAGCAAGGAACTGTCGACACTCGAGAGTGATACGGTTATCAAGGTTATCAAATGGAGTAAAGAGGATGTATTCGCAGGGAAAGATCGATTGGTAACGCACTTAAATTCAGTTACCCTCGAAATTTCACCGAGCGCAGGGTATCCGTTTAAAAGTACTCTTGCAAGCGGCTCTTACTTTGCGGTTCCTTTCGCCCGCTTCAAGATTTTTGATACTCTTCAAATTTCATTTATTGATGATAAACTGGAAGTTTCAGGTCGCATTTCGATCGAATTTGGCGTGAAAGACGTTGTTTATGACGATTTCACCGAATCGGGTTTGGTGAACTTTCAGTCTCTGAATGTGAGAGTCAAGGAAAGTGGGGAGTTATTGACTTTCTCCAAGTACGGCGAGATGTGGCAAAAAGAAAAGGGAGATAGGGCTGATTTTAAAGCGGGTTTGAATGAGCATTACATTGCAAATCAGCCAGTCATTCTTCTGGAGTAGGGTTAAATTTTGAGTTTTGTTTACCTTG
>CAJQKK010000184.1 GCA_905478895.1 uncultured Flavobacteriales bacterium
GCAAGAGGTTCATAAAGGCCAAAATCAACGAGAAAAAAGCGGTGTTTCGCCAGAAGATTTCCCAGTCCCAGCCTGCATCAAAGATGCTGCCGAAAGTCACCAAGCTGCCCACTTGGGAAGCTCCGGATTTGCTAAAAAGGAACCGCATGGACAAGACGTATTCTTCCAGCGTTGTCCAGGCCAAGGTGAAGCCGTTCGTGAGCGATTCACCCAAGGTATAGGTTCGGTCGACCATTTGGAATTCACTCATCCCTTGCGGAGCGGCTTGGTCAAATCCTAACGCTCCGCTGCTGTCCGTGTTGCAGACCAGTTCGGCTGTTTGGCCGTCCATTCGCAGCACCTCAATGGTGACCGCTTTCCCTGGATTTGACTGGAGATAGTTCGTCACTTCACCATAAAATCGGGCTGAAGTTCCATCGATCGAAATGAATCGGTCTCCAGCCAATAAGCCGCCTGCAGCCGCGCCACTTCCAGGCGCAACACGATCCACCAAGCATGGCACTCGCAATCCAAAAGGCTGTCGGATCGCACTGTCGACGAAAAGCTGCCCCAAATCCTGATCAATTTGCAAATCCACAATTTCCCCATCGCGTTCCAACTGCACGTTGGCTACTTGATCAAAGAACAACGTGCGTCGAATCTCTTTGAAGGATTCAGGCGCTTCACCGTTGATGGCCAGCACTTGGTCGCCATCTTGAAAACCGAGGGGTTTCAGGCGGTCGTCCACTTCCAGGCCATATGGAATGCGGTCAGCAGGCAGCACGCTGTCGCCCCAAACATTGAGGACCATGCTGTAAATCGCAAAACCGAGAATCAAGTTGACGATGATCCCTCCGAGCATGATGATGAGTCGTTGCCATGCGGGCTTGGAGCGAAACTCCCACGGCTGTGGCTCCAGTTTCATCTGCTCTTTGTCCATGGATTCATCGATCATGCCTGAGATTTTGACGTAGCCGCCCAACGGCAACCAGCCGATGCCCCATTCCGTTTCTCCAATTTGCTTCTTGAACAATGAGAACCCGGGATTCATGAACAAATAAAACTTCTCGACACGCGTCTTGAAAGCACGAGCAGCCCAATAGTGTCCAAGCTCATGCAAGACGACGAGAATGGACAGGCTCAGAAGAAGTTGTGCGGCTTTGATGAGTGCAACCATGGATCAGAATTGGAGTGCAAATTTAAGTTGCAATTGCAACCCATCCGGCGGAATCATTTGCGAATAAATCGGAATCTCAACCCGGAAGACCGTTCGGTCGTGTTTCGTGTATTATTCTTGCAATTGAAATGGCCAAGAACCCCAAACCGCAACCGAAAAAACGAAAGCCAAAGGCAAAAGCGAAGGCAAAGCCTAATTATGCTCGTCAAAAAGCATGGATTTGGTTGCTGGGTTTGGCGCCTTTGCTTGGGCTTTCCGGCCTTGTTCTAGTGGCTTCTTATGGCGATTTACCGGACACGGAAACCCTGGCCAACCCAAAAACGGAACTGGCGACTCAGGTGTTTTCAGCCGATGGCAAACTCATTGGCCGTTATTACTCAGAGAACCGCTCGGACGCCCGTTTCGATGAGCTTCCCGCCAACCTCGTGAATGCGCTGATCAGCACTGAAGACGCACGATTCTATAGCCACAGCGGCATCGACTTTATCGGCTTGGCTCGCGCAATTGCGTTCATGGGAGCGCGCGGAGGGGGCAGCACATTGACCCAGCAATTGGCCAAACAGTTGTTCACCGAGCAATATGACCGAACGTCCTGGCTAGAGCGGGCGCTGCTTCAAAAACCCAAAGAATGGATCATTGCTGCCCGCTTGGAAAGGCATTACACGAAAGAAGAGATTGTCGCCCTTTACTTGAATCGGTACGATTTCTTAAACCAGGCGGTTGGAATCAAATCAGCGGCCAATATTTATTTCGATAAAGAGGTTAAGGATCTTGCGCTTCACGAATCTGCCATGTTAGTGGGCATGCTGAAGAACAGCTCGTTGTTCAATCCTTTGCGCCGCGAAGAGCTGGTGCAGAATAGGCGCAATGTGGTATTTGGCCAGCTGGAACGCTACGGCGAGATATCCGTCACCGCGAAGGACTCATTGGCTGAATTGCCATTGGGCCTGCGCTTCCAAAAGGTCAGTCACGACGAAGGGCTGGCTCCGTATTTCAGGGAAAACCTCCGCAGCGAATTGAAGGCACTTTTCAACGCCAAGACGGCTACGGACGAATGGGCCATTTCCAAGGCTGACGGCGCACAGTATGATTTGTACCGCGACGGCATTCAGGTGTTCACCACCATAGATAGCCGAATGCAAAAAGCAGCAGAAGAGGCCGTGCATCGTCATTTGGGGGGCGAATTGCAAGGTTCGTTGGACCGGGACCTGCGGTCTAGGCCCAAATCAATTTGGCCGTTTTTCGAAGAAATCGAACGCGATGTTCGCGATGGAATCATCGAACAAGCGGTGAAGCAAAGCGAGCGGTACCGGGTCTACACGGGTAAATTTTGCCCCGAATGCGAACGTCCGGGTTTCTACATTGAGAAAACCGAAACAGAAGCGGGCAATGAATGGCATTGCGACGAGGCCAAGGGGGGATGCAGCCACCGGTGGCACCGTCCGACTAAGAAAGAGATAAACGTGGCCTTCAAGCAGCCGACCAAGATGCGGGTATTCAATCACGCAGGCGATCGGGACACATTGATGTCTCCTCGAGATTCCATCCTCTATTACAAGAGTTTGTTGCACGCCGGATTGATGTCACTGGAGCCCAAAACAGGTCACGTAAAAGCGTGGGTTGGGGGCGTAGATTACCGCTATTTCAAATACGATAACGTCTCCCAGTCGAAGCGTCAGGTCGGGTCGATTTTCAAGCCATTCGTTTACGCGACAGCACTTCGCCATGGGATGAAGCGGTGCACGGAATTGCCCAACCAGCGCATCTGTGTTGAGATGCCAGGGGATCAACCGGATTGGTGTCCCGACAACTCTGACTTTGAATACGGTGAGGTCGTCACCTTGGAATACGCATTGGCCAATTCCATGAATACGATTTCGGCCAAGTTGATGAAGGAATTTGGTCCGGAACGCATTATCCAGCTGGCCCACTCGTTGGGAATTGAAACGGAAATCCCCGCCGTTCCTTCGATTGCGCTGGGTTCCTCACAACTGACCCTCAAGGAAATCACGGTGGCGAATGCCGCACTTGTCAATGGCGGGGTGTATGTGAAGCCTTCGACCATTTTACGCATCGAAGACAAGTACGGCAATGTCATTTGGTCGCCCGAACCGGTCATGCGTCAAGGTTTGGACCGCCGCACGGCAGGGACCATAGTCGATATGATGAAAGGAGTGGTCGACGGCGCTTACAACCCGAAAACGGGGGATAAAAAAGGCACCGGGATTCGGTTGCGCATGGATATTGAGCGACGCAAATACGATAACATCAAGGTGCCGATGGCGGGCAAGACAGGAACGACCCAAGGTCACTCAGACGGCTGGTTCATGGGGATGACGCCAGATCTGGTTACGGGTGTTTGGGTGGGAGCGCAAGATCCTTCGGTGCGATTCAGCACCATTGCGAATGGCCAAGGAGCAAATACGGCGTTGCCGATTTATGGCTTTTATATGAATGCGGTTTACGATGATTCCTCCATTGAGTTGAGTCAGGAGGATTTTGCGTTGCCGGAAGGAATTGGGTTGGATTCTTTGGACTGCAAGCAGTGGTTCGAATTGAATGAAGCTACATTTGGAATTGGCGACGACGACGACCTATTTCAATAAACCTTGAGAAGACACAGCTTCAGAAGAAGCGACAAACGATCAGCAGCATGGCAATATCAAAAACCGTAGAAGGACCGCAGGCAGGATGCGCGGGCGTGCAGAGCGGAATGACCTTGATGTTAGGTGGTTTTGGCTTGTGCGGAATCCCAGAATGCAGCATCGCTGAATTGGTGAAGCTGGGCACCAAGGATTTGACGTGCATTTCCAACAATGCGGGCGTTGACGATTTTGGACTGGGCTTGCTGCTACAAAAGCGCCAAATTCGAAAGATGATTTCATCCTATGTGGGCGAAAATGATGAATTTGAACGGCAAATGTTGAGTGGGGAGCTGGAAGTGGATTTGATCCCACAAGGGTCTCTTGCTGAGCGGTGCCGTGCTGGAGGTTCTGGAATCCCGGCTTTTTTCACTCCGGCTGGCTACGGCACAGAGGTCGCGGAAGGCAAAGAAGTGCGTGAGTTTGACGGCAAGCCCCACATATTGGAGTCGGCATTGACCGCGGATTTTGCATTTGTAAAGGCATGGAAAGGCGATTCTGCGGGCAACCTGGTATTCAAGGCAACGGCGCGAAATTTCAATCCGATGATGGCCATGGCGGGTAAGATTACGGTAGCCGAAGTGGAAGAGTTGGTGCCTCTCGGGGCGTTGGATCCGAATGAAATTCATTTGCCGGGCATTTTCGTACAACGCATATTTCAAGGAGCACATTATGATAAGCGCATCGAACAGCGCACCGTTCAAACCCGTGAAACAGCGTAAAAAGAACCCCATGTTGGACAAAAACGGAATCGCAAAGCGTATTGCTCAGGAAGTACGGAATGGATGGTACGTCAACTTGGGCATCGGAATCCCCACGTTGGTAGCGAATTTTATTCCTGAGGGGATGGAAGTTGAATTTCAATCGGAAAATGGCATCTTGGGCATGGGCCCATTCCCAATGGATGGAGATGAAGATGCAGACTTGATCAATGCAGGCAAGCAAACGATTACAGCGATGCCGGGTGCCGTTTACTTTGACAGCGCAACGTCGTTCGCGATGATCCGCGGCCGCCACGTACAATTGACGGTTTTGGGAGCGATGGAAGTGGCGCAAAACGGTGACATCGCGAATTGGAAAATCCCTGGAAAAATGGTGAAGGGCATGGGCGGAGCCATGGACCTGGTGGCCAGTGCGGAAAACATCATTGTCGCGATGATGCATACCAATCGAGCGGGAGCTTCAAAACTGCTTCCCAGTTGCAGTCTTCCTTTGACGGGTGTGGGCTGTGTGAAACGTGTCGTCACCAACTTGGCCGTGATGGACATCAAAGACGGCGCCTTTCACTTGGTGGAGCGCGCTCCGGGCGTTACGGTTCAGGACATTGCCGCTGCCACAGCGGGAAAACTGGTCATACCGGAAAATGTACCGGAGATGAACATCGACTAGCGAACGCTTATCCCAATTTCGCCACGGCCGCTTCCAGGCGGTCCATGGTTTGGGCTTTGCCCAAGAACTCAGCAAAATCAAACATCGAGGGCCCACCCCCGGTGCCTGTTAGGGCTATCCGAAAGGGCAAAAGAACAGCACCGAACCCGAGTTCACGCGTGGCCAAAAACTGTTTGAATTGGGTTTCGATGTTGTCAGATTCAAAAGGTTCAACTTCTGTGAGAACATCTTTTAGCTCGCGCAGATACCCCGGAGTTTCGGGCTTCCATTTTTTGCGGATGAGCTTTTCATCAAAACGGTCGGGCGCAGCAAAGAGGTAAAGGTGTGTACCAATTTCATGCAGAAATTGCACCCTTTCGAGCATCATGTCCAACACCTGTTGGCATTTGGTGTCTGACCACCCTTGCATGGCTTCGGAATTGAGTTCTTTCAACGGCTCAACCCATCTGCTGGAATCGCCTGAACGGAGGTATTGTTCATTGAACCAGACCGCTTTGTCCGGGTTGAATCGCGCTCCTGACTTTGTTACATTTTTCATGGAAAAAGCCTCCACCGCTTCCGTCAATGTGAATAGTTCACGTTCATCTCCACTGCTCCAACCCAAGAGCAAGAGCATGTTTAAGAAAGCTTCGGGCAAGTAGCCGTTTTCCTGGTACCCTTTGGAGGTTTGGCCGGATTTGGGGTCAGTCCAGGCCAACGGAAAAATCGGAAATCCCCCTTTGTCGCCATCCCGCTTGCTCAACTTTCCGTTGCCGGTGGGCTTGAGGATCAAAGGCAAGTGGGCAAACGCAGGCGGGCTCCAACCAAATGCTTCATAAAGCAAAACGTGCAGGGGAGCGCTAGGCAACCATTCTTCTCCGCGGATGACGTGGCTAATTTCCATGTGGTGATCATCCACCACATTGGCCAAATGATAGGTAGGAAGGCCGTCTGCTTTCATGAGCACTTTGTCGTCCAAAACGCTCGATGATACGCGAATTTCGCCCCGTATTTCGTCCGAAACAGTCACCTCGCGCCCCGATTCAGGCATTTTGAATCGAACCGTGAAGGGTTGGCCTTCTGATTCAAGCTGGGCCACTTGAGCTGCGCTGAGAGCGAGTGAATTGCGCATCGACAGGCGCGTCCTCGCATCGTATTGCCAGACGTCACCATTGGCTTCTGCTTCTGTTCGCTTTGCAGCGATTTCTTCCGGAGTGTCGAACGCCTTGTAGGCATGCCCTTTGGCCATCAATTGCCCCAACTCCTTCAAGTACAATTCGCTGCGTTCCGATTGGCGATAGGGACCGTGGTTTCCACCGGCCTTGGTTCCTTCATCGGGCTCGAATCCGCACCATTTCAAGGATTCTTCAATGTAGGCTTCCGCTCCTTCTACGAATCGGGCCTGATCGGTGTCCTCAACGCGCAAAATGAACGTGCCATTATGCTTCTTGGCATAGAGATAATTGAACAGGGCGGTTCGGACACCACCCATGTGCAATGGGCCGGTGGGACTCGGGGCAAAACGAACGCGAACAGATGCTGACATGAGGGGGCAATTTCAGCCGCAAAGATAGGTTGTCGGGGACTGCAGAAGAAAAGGATGTGCAATTGCAAATCCCAGGTGCTCATCCCTGAACGAAGCCGTATCGGATACGACTAGCCCGAGACAACGGGTGCAAGTTTGTCCCAGAAATAAAAACAAATGAATGCATTGAGAAACAAGGTCCAATTGATTGGACGACTCGGGAAGAATCCCGATTTGATGAGCTTCGATGAAGGCAAAGTGAAGTGCACTTTTCCAGTGGCGACCAATGAGGTTTTCCGCAATGGTGATGGTGAACGTGTGGAGCGCACCCAGTGGCATG
>CAJQKK010000185.1 GCA_905478895.1 uncultured Flavobacteriales bacterium
CCCGTCCTCCCTGCGTATTTCACCAAAAAGCGCTTCAGCGCTACTTTTTACAACAACGGATACTGGTTCTTCATCCAAATTAGATGGCGAACTATAATCAACATCTAGCTCTACAACGTTTTGCCCCTCTTCACTTCCAGAATTTGGACCTGCCCCATGGGTCTTGACCGTATTCTGCATCGTGCTAGCATAGAGTGCTGCACCCTCAGCAATACCGGTCATGGGATTGATCGAAACATCCGGTTTGATCAGCTGCTCTTCTATCATATCCCTGAAAATGGGCATCTGGGTTGGGCCGCCTACCAAAATAAGCGCCGTGAGGTCTGAGGTACTCAACTCATTGTTCTTGAGCAATTCTTTGGTCTTATCAATTGCCCTCTGGACAAAGGGAGCTGTTAAATCATTCATTTCCGACCGAGTAAACACAACATCAAACTCCAATTCCTCTCCTTCATCATCTTCAGGCAGCTGTCCTACATCCGTAAGCAATTCAACGTCTTCTGCCTTTCCAAGTTCTTTTTTCAGATCATCTGCTATATTTTTCAATTTTAGCTTGAAGTAGTTCGAGTCCTTCTCATCCTTCTTCTCCAATAAGTCTATGCTGTAATTCTCACTGAGGTATGGGAGTAACATTTCATTGACAATGGCCCGGTCAATATCCCCGCCACCCAAAAAATTATCCCCCTCGGAGGATTTGACTTGCATCACACCGCCTGTGGCCGTGACAAGGGCGGCATCAAACGTGCCGCCACCAAAATCGAAGACCACAAATTTTCCGTCCTTTACCTTATGCGTTAGTCCATAGTTGAAGGCAGCGGCCACAGGCTCTTGCAATATTTCAACTTGCTCAAATCCCGCAAGCTCTGCCGCTCTCTTCGTGGCAGACACTTGAGGCAATTCAAATGCAGCAGGAACGGTAATAACAACCGATTTAAAAGCCTCATCCGTTATTTCTGAAGCAAGTTTTTTAAGCAATTCAGCAGAGAGCTTTTCTGGATTCGTCGTGCTTCCTTCCGCGACAACAAACTCGATGTCCTGACCCATTTTCCTTTTGAATTCAGCAAAATGAGGGTATTTATTTTTTGCATTAATACCACTGCGGACCCTGCCTTTTTTGTCAAAACGAACTAACGAGGGCACTATAGTACTGGCATCAATTTCACGCACTGCAACCGCCCCATTTTCCATTCGAGCCAGTGCCGAATTGGTCGTACCCAAGTCGATGCCGTAATCTATTTTTATTCTTCCCATGACTATTTAATCTTCGGTGTTTTCCGCTATGTCGACCGTAGGTTTTTGAATCGTTTTTCCTTTAAACAAAACTTGAGGCTTAGCCACAACTATTACAAACCTCTTCCCTTTTTCAACATCAGGATCTTCTTTCAGGTTTCTTATATCAATCACTTGACCATCCATAATTTCTGTACCCAGCAGTTTTGGCATTTCGTAGCCCAAACTCATGAAGGTGTCTCGCATTTTTTTCGTGGCCCGTTCAATGCGTTTTCTCACTTTGTCATCTTCAGGTAGATGCCAGATGTTGTTTTCCATGCTGGCAATCTGCTGCGCAAAATCCAATATTAAACCTTGATTGTCTGCAGGGTTTTGAGAAGAACCTTTTTCTACAGCAAGGCTCGGGAGTTCACTTAAGGTTTTTGCCAGTTTCTCCGCAAAGTCTGCATTGGCAGAATTTATTTGCCCTTCTAAATGCGCTTTTGCATCTACCAGCTCCGTTCGCGCACTTCCGTGATTTTTATTTGTAATCACGTAGACAACTATGACCAACAGAAGGAGAATACAAATGGCCGCCAACAGATAGGTCAGCCGCTCTTTTGTTGTCTTATTGACTTGTTCACCCGTAGTTTTTACATCCCCCAAAACTTCGTTGGTGGCACTCAGGCTTGTGTTCAACTCATTTACTTCGGAGTCCATCATCGTTAAGTCTCCAAGCATCTGCGCTTTTAAGGAAGCAATGGAGTCTTTGATGCTTTGGGTTTTGTTGCGTTCGACCTCTAACGAACGCTTCAACCTAGTCACTTCCTTATTCAATTCTCTTCTAAGCTCACTTGCTAAAGCTGTCAACGATTCTTCAAGAAGAGCATTTTTAGCTTGCAGGTCATTCATAGCAGCTTGTTGCTGGGAACTGCTGGCCGATAGCTCCGAGCTCAGGGAGTTTATCTGCCCGCCCAAATCAGCTGAGGATACTTTCAGTTCGTCTTTGACCAAGGTGTGCAGGGAATCTAAGCTAGACTGCGCCCCAACTCCGCCTGTAAAAAAGGCTAATGAGAGTAAGATTATTATTTTTTTCATCTTCGTTAAATTCGATCGAACATTTTCTAAGTCTCCAAAAAGCAGGTCATTATACAAAGCGCCCTGGGATTCGCGGTAACCCAACCAATCCGATCATGCACCGCGAGGCATTCCAAATTCGTATCCATCTTGAATCAATTCCAGGATATCAGGATGCTTCCCCACTTCTTTGTAATAGATCTGTTTTTTCATAAACGAAAACCACCATCGAACAATAGAAAACCCAGTAAAGAAATCTATTCCAATCGACACGCCACTTGTTAAGAGCGCTATTCCCCCATACACGAGGAGTGCAACAATAAACGCAATGATCCCTTTACCATTGATCCGACCCGAACATGAAGCGCAGCTGGAAACGCCAAACCCTCCGTCTTTAAAATGCCTGAAAGTTCCCAAACCTGTCATTTTATGCATCGGAATCTTTAGCTTTCTTGATACGTCCACCTCACTTGAGTTGCAAAACTTACAGGTTTTGGCTTTACCCGATTCACTGATGCCTTTGAAGTTCCTAATTATGGTTTCCCTGATCGGCAAATCGATCGTACCGAGATCCCCTATTGCACGCTGGTATAAACTTGTTATTGATGAGAGATCCGCTGATTGCATTAGATCCAAGTGAGGACTGTTGTTGACCTGCTCGATAAGCTTGTTGAAAGGCAAAACACAACAATAATTGACTTCACTATAAATCTTCTCCAACGCATCGATAAACACAGGGTCTTTTTTACCAAGCAACTTTTTGAGTTCCTTGAGCGGCCTATCAACTTCATTCAACAACAATTGACCCAGAGCTGGAACATCCTTCAAACTACTATGCTTAAATCCGCCAGAACCGTTAAGATTTGCCTCTCTCTTTTGTTCCGCATCAACCACCAACTGCTGGACTAAAGAGATCTTCGATTCGATAACTTCATTTCTCAAGCCTGGATAAATGACTGTATTGGACTTGAAAATCTCAAGTAACAGCTTATCTGCATTCTTCGATGGCACCAATTCCGAAAGCATCTCCTTGAGCTTTGGCATAGAGAGCTCTAGTATTCTTTGAACACTGGTATTCATGCCATCTGAAGCAACCAATTTTTTTAAATGCCCTAAAGAATCGGAATCGGAAACAATACTAAATTTTTGTGCAATCGCACTTTTTAGTTTCGTAAGGTCCTTATGATCTTGAAACGCTATTATCTCAAGGGTAGAGTGGTTCAGTATGGCAGAGTAACTATCCGATCCAACGATAAAACCTCTACAACCTTTCTCAAAGTCAGACAAGGCTTTATCAATGTCTTTGGACCCCGTCAAGTGTTTCAGTGCAATTTTATCAATCCCATTGGCCTCAACAAACCAGAACAGAGAGTGTACGATTTGATCCTCGGTAGAATGTATCCTACTGCCTTGCAGATCCATCATTTCCTTCGTCCTTTTGATAGGACTCAAAGGAGGTGTTATATCGAAGTCAAGTTTAGCGCTCTGGCCGATCTTCAAGTATTGGGCTATCAGGTTAGCCTGCTGCTTTCTATCGCTGAGCGTGGCATTGGCTTTGACCCCCAATACCCGATAAGGATTATTTTCAATTAACTGCATCAAGTCTAAGGTTGTGAAAACCACATTCTCCTGACAGTCAAATTGATGCCAGCGTGCTGATTCAAATCTATAAATAAATCAAGCTAAAAAATCACTAATGTAAGCAAGATTACATACCTGATTGAATCAGACCTGCAAAACCTTATAAATCAGGCGCTTACGTACACTATTGCCACCGTCGTCAATGGAAACTTTCAGACCAAAAACAGCAACCAAAAGGAAGCACTGTAAATCCCTTGAAGAACTCGAAGCAGCCGCCAGCTCATTTCAAAGCCTCTCCAACGGAATCGCGACAGTGCTCTTGGCCGCATGGCAACACTGGCCGGGCCAAATGGTTTCGAAGGCGGTCCAAACTCCATCTACTAATCCCACGCGGCCATCTTCCTGGGCCTTTTGCAAGTAGTTGGGACTCTCGCAAGAATGGCAATGGTAAGCATCGTAATGACCTGAAGGGTCATAACAGCCCGGATGATTAAAAGACTCGCTGATATGTGCATCTGCTTGGGCAACATCCACATCGTTCATGGAAAAAGGCATTTCTAGGGAATCGCCCGTGCGGAGATCGATGTTGAAGAAATCAATTTCCTGCCACCACGCATTGCCCCCGTGCGGATGCCAAAAGCGGATGCATTGAATGCTCACAACAGAGTCATTCAAGGTCATCACTTCGAAGTGCGAACTCATGTAATTTAGCGTATCAGAACAGTTGCTGCATGAAGGATCACCATCGTACTCAACACCATTTTCGCTTTGGCGGAAGCAATGGCTTGAAATGGCTTGTTGCTGCCGCAGAACAATGATGCGATTCCATTCCTGGGAGCGAGGAAACCCGTTAAAGATGGGCACTTCCGATGCTTCAACTTCCAAATGACAGTCCGCATAGTAATGCCGCCCTTGCTTCACTTTGTCAATTCGCGGATGGCCAGACTCTGAGCTGTGAACTTGATGTGTATTCACCGCTGCATGCTGTGCTCTGCCAACTTTCGCGCTTGTCAAGATGAGCAAAACACCCATGGCCATCATAAAATTCATTCGACACATCATCATTATTACTGGTTCGTCAATTGACTGAAATCTCGGGATCAGCCAGCCCCATCATTTCCAACGTCAAATGACGCATGCCTCGTACGTCGTGCTCGTTGTATTT
>CAJQKK010000186.1 GCA_905478895.1 uncultured Flavobacteriales bacterium
AAGAAGCCGTGTCATCGCCACCTTGTGGATGGAGGGCAGGCGTGACTTTAGGCAACTTTGGCTAGATGTACACGGACGGCAACCGCGAGGGCTGTTGGAATTGAGCTGGGTCCACGAGGTTACGATGCTAGCACTTATGACGGGAGACACCACACTAGCCCGTTATGTCGCCGAGCTCAAATTTCAATCAAGCAACATTCCATTCTATCAGCTGCACCATCTGCACCTAAACTTCCTCCTGCGTGTATTGGTAAAGGTTTCAGAACAAGACCTTTCGGCTGCATACATCGCTCTCCGATCATTCGACTTATCCCATATCCGCATCGGTTACCGCGACATTGCCGAACTCATCCATTTGCGGCTTCAAACAGCGTTGTGTCCCGAAGACGTTGGGCTACAGGCTGTCCTTGAATCCAAGATTAAGGAGATAGACCTTCCTTACTTCCATGGAAGTTGGAAAAAAGACTACCTCAATCACAACTAATACAACTCAACGAATCAAGTCGAAAGGTCGTACTCGCTGTTGCCGTATTCCGTGTCGGTCAGCTGAACGTGGATGGATTGAGCGGGTTGGGCCAGAGCCTCAAGGATGGAGGATACATTCCACTCTTCGCTTTCCCACATGGATTTAACGGCAGGCAGTGCCGCATCAACAATCCCCAATTCGTCGAGGTACTCGTCGAATTCCTCCTCGCACATGTCGTGTGGATCTAATTCGTCGTGGCTCATCTTTAATCTAAACGTTGAAGCGATGATGAAAATCGAACCTCCGTCTTCCGTTATTTGGAGGAACTGTGTTTCTGAATCGTCGCTTTCAAACCGCTGATTGAAGTCCTCCACAATCTCCATATAGCCGTCCTTAGGGGTGAACGCACTTGTCCGAAGCTGATAAGTAGGCCCTGATTCAAGGCCGCATGAAAAGCACTTTTTCTTCACCTGAGCTGGTGACCATACTTACTCCATGCCATCGTAGCTGAGGTTTTTCTTAATGTGGTGGTACAATGCACTGAACCACTTTCCATTAAAAATTTCGTTGAATCGCTCTTCACTGAGGGTGGCCGGTAATTCTCCGTCATCGCAATCTTCATAAGAATCATGCCACGACACATCGCATAACATAAGATGCGAACGGTCGAAAAGCTGGATGTGCGCGGTACTTGCGTACTCCTCCTGGTTGTATTGATAGAGTAGCGCTTCACCGTCGAACCATCGATATTCTCTTTCCGAGTATTCATTCTCCTTCTTGCAACCGAGTATATGCCCCGTCGCAAGAGACAAATGGATGGTAAATCCATCCGATTCCAAATCCGGTGAATTAAGTAGGCGAATATTCGCAAAGCTACCCCAACTCAAATCCCATTCTGGCGTAAGGTGCTCGGGCAGTTTCATTTTGCGGAGCTGTTCGATGTTGTAATCTGGAATCTCGAAGGTTGCCATGCCCAGTCGTTCCAATCCATCATTCATTTCTTTGATTTCATCCACCCAGTACTCCACATCAAAATCATCTGCTTCCATGCACTTCTTGCAGCCTGCGAGCGCCGCTTCGAACTGATCGCCTTTTGCCAGCTGATATTCATCTTTGAAGCACAACTTCCGATAATCATCAAATGATTCAGCTAACTCCAGTCCCCGATTGATGCACTCTTCAAGCAAGGCGTCGTTCTTATAATTGAGTTCGTTTTCACCGGTTCCACAGGCATTGATGACCTCGGTCAACTCATACATACCATCAGCGGCTTCTGCTGCAAGCTTCAAGTGCTTGTCTGCCAGTGCATGCATGTCGCTCTCGTTTTCAAATGGACAAATGGACTGATCTATGCAGTTTGTAATTTGCATGTGGCACTCAAAATTGACCGCCACTGCCGGATCTGACGCCACCTTCAACAAGTCAGACCATACTTTTTTGTATTCGCTTACGGATCCAAATCCCGCCGCTCCATCATCCGCCTCCGCGATGATTTCAGACATCTTCTCATTGACGAATTCAATTTGAAGTTCCTGACCGAAATAATCCTCTGACATCTCTTCGCCACAAAAACGATTCTCAGCAATCATCCCCATGAGGAACGGCATAAAGTCCAGGCACGTCACGGATTCTTCTTCTTTTCCCAAAATCTGGGCGAGGATTCCATCCATTTCGTAGTAACCTGCCTCGTTAATCAAGGCTCGAACCTCATCCGATACTTCAGGCATGACCACCTCATCAGGTGCCGGAGCCGCCACGCCGGGCACAATGAAGCCCGTTGAAGAATCCCCTGAACCAGCTGGCTCCGCCGATGGTGCACTCACCTCCTCGACGGCATAGCCGAGACCTTTAATGTGCTCGACGAAAGCCGCCACGTTTTCCTTTCCCCACTGGTTCGACACGCATGCCTCCACCTTGTATTTCAAAACAATGGGATTCTTCAGGTCAAACCGCTTCGGGTCGTCGACATCCTTAACCTTTCGGATGAATCCCTTGCTCCCTTGAATGGAGTCTGGAAATTGATTTGACAACTCGTCGAATGTCGGTTTATTCGCAGCCGCCCAGTGGCGAACGACATTTCCAACGAGTTGACGTTTGTTCAGGTTTTGGCCAACGCCAGAGACGTTGTACTTGGTGTAATCCCTTGCCATGATAATCGAGTGTGCTAGTATTTGGATCAGAAAAATAAACCACGTCAACACAAGACTTGGTACATACTTGATACATTTTTAGCGACTCAATGAACGGACAAAATGGTTGCACAATCTTCAGTCGCCGTCGTTCAGCCCCAACCTCAAACCGACGGTATTGCCCAAATCCCATTGACCTAGCCCACCGTGCGGCTGACCATCCCAGCGCAAGCCTGAACTCCATTCAAAAGCTACCTTATCCGAAAGGGCCACATTCAACCCACACTCAAGAAAAACCCGAGAGTCGGACACATCCTCATAGCTCGATTGGACGAAGGTGGTCGTTCGTAACGATAAAGTTTCCGACACATCCCAACCGAACGACAAAATGAGGCTGTTGCGGACCAAGTCTTTGGGCAATTCTTCTGATTCTTCTGTGTAGGTTTCACGTTCAGCAAAAGCTCCCAAAGAAGCATCCAAGAAGAATGTTTCGCTCTGTACTACCCTCCGCTTTACGCCCACGCCAATAAGATTTCGCTGATTCAAAAGGAGTACGTTGTTTTGAGAGGTTTGGGCAAACATGAAAGGCTGTGCCACATTCACATCGCCATGCATGATTCGAACTTGTCCAAATGCTGAGGACTGGATGTCGTTGCCATCTTCGGACAACTGCGCCCACGCGCCGGAGGCCTTCACCTCCCAAGCCTCAAAAGCCCAAGCGCATCCTCCATCAAGGGTCAAATCCACCACGCTCGAATTGCCTGCTGAGAAGTCGCCACCGAGTCCGATGGTCCATTGAAACGCCTCTTCACTGTCCAGCATCAGCGTCTCTGTGTTGACAATGGTCTGCGCTTGCATTACGTTCACGGCGAATGCCACGACCACACACACAACGCCAAACTGAATTGATTTCATGCTTTTTTGAGTTCAATTAAGAAATACTCCATGATGAATGCCATGGCCAAGGTATCGAGTTCGCAGTACTTCTTGAGCGCGTGTTGAATGTCTTCTCGTTCCTCATCCGTCATTTCCGCGAACTGCATGTAGGACCACGCTGTCATCGCAGCTCCGCCATTGCCGATAAAATCATCACCGTAAATACGGTTGATGGTTTCTAGGTCCTCGCCGAGGATGTCCTTTTTCAGTGCAGGCAGCAACTTATAGGGATCTCGCACCTTCCCCTGCTCATCGAATTGAATCCAAGAAAAACCGGTGTTATAATTCAAGCTTGGCATCGCCGCGCTCCCATACAATGGCGCTTTGTATTTGGTCTGCAATTCTGCACTCGCATTCAACACCGCGGGTAATACGGCCTTGATGGAATTTGACCCAGCCATGTCGGGATGCCAGAAGTAGGTGCGCACCATTTCAGCCATATCCACCATTACGCGTCTTGATTCCGGCCATATTCCGTACGCCTCATCCGTAGGCCATGTCAGTGATTCTAGAAATCGCAGCAACTCATTCGTAAAACTCTCATCGAAAGGAGAACTCTTTCGCAACAAGCGGTGGGCGTAGTTGAGGTAGCTGTTTTCGTGGTGAGAATACATGAATACGGATCCATCGTCCCCGCTGAGGTTATCGTATAGCGACCTGACAAATGCGTAGGTAGGATCTTCCCCTTGGCCTAAGCCAAGAAATTGGCCAGCGTGTTCCAGCCTTCCATCGGCATGTAAGACATGGTGGGAAAATTGAAAACTCACCCCTTGATAAGGAGTGTACCCTTCATAAAACGGAATGGCCGGCGCCGTCGTTTCGAAGTCAATGAAGTGCAAGGGCCAAGTGAACTGCTGAACTTCATCTTGGAGCCCCTCCATATCCAAATACACTGAATTGAAGGTGCCTTTTGCCGCGCAGATTTGAATCCACTGCCGCTGTGCGTTGGGAAGTTCTGACTGCCCCGAAAGTTCTTCAGGATGGGTTAATTCAGCTTTGAAATCCTCTTGCCCCATCTCATCCATGAACCACCTTCCCTCCTCAATGATGCGCTTCTTGGACCTCAGGTTCCATACATCCCAAACCTTGGGACGATCGAATTCACTTTGCGTCCATCCCAAAGCATGCTCGAAGCAGGCGCGGCGACCGGATTTCATATCATCCACATCCAACTCACGTTGGGTACGGAAAGAACACGTTGCGCAGTGCACACCCACAGGCATCATAGGAATGGGAAGCCCACGATTATTCATCCTCATTAACTCCTCAAGCCACTTGATGGCTCCTTGAAAGGATGTGCACTCCCAACCTTCCCGGACATATGAATCTTGATCGTCTTCGACGGCTTGAATGCCTGGACTCGCATCGACCAAGGTCATCATCGACTCACCGAGGTCTGCGAGCAAAACTCCTGTTTTGACTACGCATGATGCACGGTTTTTCTCGTCATGACGAATAACGAAATATTCATGCAGTCCGTCAATGGTGGCATTCTTCTGCTTGTCCGGACAAAACAAATACCCCCTCACAGGCATGTCCCAACCCAGCCTGCCAAAATATTCTTTTGCCACTTGCACTTGAAAAGCAACATCTTCGAAATAGCTCCGCCATGTTGAATCTAAGCCCCCTCTCTTACCGAAAAACTGACCGCTATCCGCCCCAACAACCGATTTGGACTTGACTTCAATCACCCGGATTTCGTGCTCGGTAATCTGAAGCACATCCACCCGGATGTACTTGAACCCCGACCTCAACGCTGCTTCAAAGATGACGGGTTCGCCCGCTTGGAGCCAAGAGGCTGTATCAGCCATTGCTTGTTCATTGTCCTTTGTGACGCAGTCCTTACCCGACGGAAAGTGCAGCTTTGCCCATTCTCCAACCTGAAAACCGCCCTCTGCCAAAGCCAACAGGAAAGGATTATCCGCCTTTTGATTTTCATAAACCTCCGGCTCCAAGTCAAAACGAACCCGTGTGGGGCACTCCAGCGCCAGTTTGAATCTTGATTTGGTCAGGTATTTTACAGTTGGCATGGAAAAACTAGGATTGGTAATTCAATAACTCAGCTTGGCTCGGATTCATTGCCCGTGTCTTCACATCTTTTCAAGCGTTCCCGATTGTGCACCATCATAGGCCCACTCTTTGTCCGGTAACGCCTTCCAGAAATGAAGCCGGCGCGTTCGATCTCGTGCCCGAGGCTCCCCCATTTCAGCCGTGACTGCGAAAGGTGCACTACCATCAATGTGCTTTGGGATGGCTATCCAACTCACCCGGTTGAATTGCCGTGGATTCGGTGCATCCGAAGCATTGAAGTCCACGTTAAAGACTGTTCGTTTTAGATTCCACAAGGCCTGTTCGAGGCCTTGCCCCCCACTCTCCTTCAAATTGATGTGGTGAATCTGACCGGCATAAAATGCCAACGTGTCATGATAGGTGATAGCGGACACCTTCGGGATAAGTTCAGTTCGACGATTTGGAAAAGATGAAATGCCGATGGTTCCCACGCGTGTGATGCTGTGCATTGCTTTGGTCATTTCTTTTCGCACCCGGGGATCAGTCCAATCGGGCTCAACCTTAGCTTCAGCCAGCTTGGTCTTCAAGGCCTCCAAGGCCTCCATAGCTTTGTGCACATTCTTAATCACTTGATCCTGCTGTGCTTCAATGACTTCCAACCCTTCCACCCACCTGCGGTGCGCGGATTCTTGCCCGTGTTTCAGTCCGCCGCCGCTGTATGTACAAATCGCATCTTTCGTGTAGAATTTGCGCCGAACGGCACATGCCAGCGACCGTTCCAACGGCCCCAATTTGAGGTTCTGCTCAAGTCGCTCTTCGAATTCCGATGGGTCGAATCGCTTGGCTTTGGCTATCCGGTAAAGCCCGGTATGGCTCCAAGACTCAAAAGATTCCTTGGAAATGCGGTGCCCTTCGTCCATCCAATCAACATCATCGGGTTTCATCCCACGCCCTTTCATCCATGCAAGCACGGCCTCGCCTGAAATCGTCTCATCCAACTTGCCCAGGAGCACATGTGTTATGGGGCGATGTCCTCCAAGTTCTAATGGGATGGGATCAAAAGATCTCCCAACAACGGCGGGATTCACCAACATAGCAGGAACATCGATTACCGTGCTCAAGTGACAGGCAAACCATCCGCCCATGCTGGACCCAACAACCACATCGGGGGCAAACTCAACTGCCTTCTGCCAAACGCGCTGGACCTCCGATTCATTTCGGTAATCGATCCGGGGCGCAAACAATTCGGCGGATTCAGCTTGAAGTATTTCCCCTTTTGTCCCTGGGCCCTGGCTTTCAAGTCCGTGAAAAAAGGCAATTCTCAAAGTGGGAATTCTAGGCATATTCGTTCAATCGGATTTCAAGGGTTTCCGAAGCGGACGTATCATCATTGAATGGCTCGTTTCCAAGTTCTGATTGAAACGGACAATCTGCTTCGGTTTGCATCACGTACACAGCCTTGACAGCAAGCGCGAGGTAATCATCCAGCAGCCCTTTGCTTAATTGAACAGGACCCGAGTAGACGCTCGGATGCTTTTCGACCGTATTGCCGTTTGCATCTACACCGACCAAATCGGACGTTTTGACCGGGTTGCCATGCCCATCTCGCTTGAGCATGGAAACACTACCAGAGGGCAAAACATGCCGGCCGTCTATCAACGTCGCCATGGTGCACACTTGCCCCTCTTTGTCCTTGCATTGCACCTCAGACCAGCCGTAGACGTCGGCTCGGTTCAATTTGGATAATCCAGCATTCCAGGATTTCCCATTCCATACAAATTCCGCAGTTCTCATGTCGTCTATCGCTTCAGGTTAGCTGTGCATTGAAAATAATGTCCGCCATTCTCTCCATTTGCCATCCGTCCCTTTCACAGCCCTCACCCCTTTCGAGTACCCTACACGGGCAGGTCCCGAACGGGTCACAATATCGGCCTCTTCATCGGAAATAAACCGTACCGTGTGTTGAGAGAGGGTGCTGGATGCGAAGATGGCGCGGCCTCCGCCTTTCCACCTCGGCTTCGGTCGATCTGGACGCCACATGGGTGTGACTGCCCCTTGCCCTATGGCATCACCAGTATGATACAGGCCCAAATCGCAAAGCAGCGTGATGGAATCTGACAGGAACTCCCGGTATCGCCATGCGTGATCCAGACAAACGTAGGACCAGGGCAACCCTTCTTTCTTCGCAAATTCCATTAATTCGGCAATTTCCAAGTCCAAGTCCCAGCGGGAAAAGCAGATTCGCCCTCCAACCGCGGATGGAACGCAGACCATCTCGGGCGCAGGAATGGATGTGGCGGATGAGCCCACTTCCAGGAGGGCGTCTTCAAATTCGTAAGGAATGTCCGACTCCTCCTTATGCACCCAATGCTTCAGGCACTCTTCTAGGAACTCCGCCCGAGATACTTTGACACCAAAAGGCCCGATGAACAAATCACAATTGCAAAGCAGTGAAATCACCGCTCTCCAATGCGGAACTTCTTCGCTCCCAAAGTGCATCCACCAGCCTGGGAATTCCGACGCTCCGTTATTGGGCCGGTCGTCGATCAGCACATCCCCGACCACGAGGTCTTTTCGGTGGGTCAGTACGAGTCGTTTTTTCACAACCTCTCCAAAGTGTTGCTCTAGCCACAACCTCTTGTCCGTCCACGCACTTGGGTTGGACCACGGTGCCGTTGACACAAAGTAAACGTCAAACCTCGGGTCCCCGAGCAACAATTCAACTGCATCGATGGCTCCTTCAATCGGCGGAAAACTCAGAAACATGCCTTCTTCTGTGTCACCGTGCTGTTCTCTCCACGCTTTCGTTCCTTGCTCATAATCCACCACCACCCCATCGAGGTCGATGCACACACGGATCACTTCGAAATCTGCGCCATGCGGCATGATGAGCTTTTCGACGCGCTCGAGTTCGGATCTCAATGCGTCCTCTCCTTCTTGGCATCGGCTTTCGACAAACACCTTCAACAACCGTCCAAGCCGAACAAATAGCGGATGCACAGGGCGGCCGCTGTCAAAAAAGAATCCATACAACTGCTCAAAATCATCCCGATCTATGGCCCGGTTGAGGAAGTTGAACAACTCATCGACGATTCGGTACTCATCTTTGCCAAATGAAGTCATGGTCGTTTATCTACTTTTGGTTTGTTCAATCCACTGACGAAAGCATCCGGCCGATTTCTTTCGCCACGTAGTACCACATGGAGCTGCTGGCTCCTCCTGACAATTGCCTTGAGAAAACCACCTGGGGCACCTGTTCGGTATCATCAGTTTGGATACGAAGTGAAAAGGAAGCGTTATCCCAATACAAGGTTTTGCCAAAGCCTTGTCGACCAGGACCACTTCCAAAATTAAATGTCTCATTTAAGACATCGTCGTAGTTGGTGAAAATGAGATCCGACACATTCGAATTAGCAACCAACAGCACTTTTGGTTTTAAGCGATCGACCTGTTTCCAAAACTTCCGAACTGCAATTTCGGCCTTATCATTCCATTTTTTTCCGTCTTTGAGACTTGAAAGAAACGAAGCTTGCACCGTTTCTCTCTCGTGAAACAAATCGATTTGATACCATGTGAGTTCACGCCTCTCAGAGTTAGATTCCATTGCCTTCAGTCCAGCAGCGAGCGTTCGTCGGATGGTGTCGAAGTAGGTGATAGTCTGGCATTTAGAGAGATTGTCTCCGAGTCTGACCACTGGCCAGGAAATTTTGTCCCTTCCAGGTTTTTTCTTACCCTCTACGAAATAGTATTGAAGCTCACTGAAAGCTTCTTCTTTTCCACTTGAATTTGAACCGGAAAACGTATCTCCCACCCAAACATTCCAATCTTTTTCATTACCAAGGCTTTTCTCGAAACCTTTTCCGCCTTCACTCAACTGGTTCAGAACATTTAGAAGTCCACGTTGTTCATCTCGCTTCTTGAGGCGGTCGTAAAGTTGCTTATAGGTCCTTAGCGACAGGCTTGGATTCATACCAACCACCAATACGTCTAAATCTAAACTGGATTTAATCTTTACGATTTCCTCCTCGAGTAATGCTGGCTGCCCTGGTAAAAGCGTGGTAGATGGTTCTTTAGACAAAATGAGTAGAATTGAGTCAGAAATGAGTGGCTGAGCATTC
>CAJQKK010000187.1 GCA_905478895.1 uncultured Flavobacteriales bacterium
AGGGGTGTTTTTTAGTTGTAAGGCCGGAGGGGGGAAGGGGGATACGGGAGAAGGGGGTACGGGGATAGGGGGGAGGGGGCGCTTCTAAGTGAAAATCATATCGCGTAGTCAACCGCTTTGATACTACCAGAAGTTGGCAGACTTTTCGAACAACAACTAGAGGTCGCAAAAATCTTTAGGCTAGAACTCCAAATTTGTGCGTTAACAATTTGACGAAAGAACTGTGTAATGAGCCTGTTGCACTTATGTGTTTGGGTCAATGAAGTAATCATTAACCGTCCAGACGAATAAAATGATTGTTGGCCCCCAAAAAATAATTTTCGAAAGCCAATTCCAGTCACTAATCGACCAGCTAAGAAGAGATGCTAGTAGAAATAGAATACAAGCAGTTAATGCCCACATTCCCATTGCTTGTGATGGCTTTAATTGGCTCATGATGATTAAAAAAACTTTTTCATTAAGGCTAATGATTTTTCAATAGTTGCCACAAATTGGTCTTCTGTCACACCAAGCTTTTCAAATATGGTACTAGCGAATTGAAGCTCCGTTTCGTTTGGTCGTCCGTCACAAGTAATCATCCCCCAAGTCATAATGACCAAAAACTCTTTTTGATTTCTTGAAAGTGATTCGAGGTCGTCAATAATTCGCTCTTGCCCAAAAGAATCGAGATAGGCCATACTCCTGTCGGCACGAACATTTAAATCTCTTACGATTGTGTTTAAATACTGTAATTCTTTGTCTTCATCGCCCTGCTCACCGTCGCAAACCCCAATAGTCAGGAGAAGGTTCATGACAGACATCTTTTGATTAGTAGTTAAGTCTGAGAATATGTCCGAGACAGGCGTTTCACCTTTTTCACCAAATAAATTTAACACATCCATTATTTAAACTTTTATAGAAATGTGATCTTTGATTCTTCAAGTATGTTGATAGCTCGAAGTCGAAGCCCTTCCTCTGCTAGCAAATATTGCCTTGAGTTTACTTCGTTATTCCATCTCTGAAGAGCAACTAAAGCTGCTACTGCTTGTGTTTGTCCGCGTGAAAAGATGAAATACGGAATTTCATTCAAGCAATGCAAGAAATCCATTGAGCCAGGAGGCAAGCCTTTATACTTTGCGGTGCTAATTAATCCTGATATTTTGTTGGATGTCATTATTTTCTCGAAAACGGCATCAAATTTTCGCTCTCCGAATTCTCTGATGTATTCCGAAAACACATGTTGAAGAATTTCCTCGTAGCTCTTGAAGCTTAAGTGTTTTAAATACATCCTGTTTTGGTCGATGAATATAGCTTAGAATGCTACAAAAGTGCGTCTAGGTCGTAGCTGTCGTAATTGGAAAGTTTAAGTTGATTTGTTCTTGTTTAGACACTTCCGGTAAATATACCGCGGGTGTTTTTTTCAGTTCTTAACCTAAATCCAATAGGTCTGACATTCTTTCAGACACGCATTTCTCTACTAGGTCTTCAAATTGATTTCGACTTAATCCGACTATTCCAAAAGGAATAGATTCTGACTCTAGTAATTGACTCTTGATATTAGCGAAGTGATTAGATAGCATCATGCCTCCAAACGGACCGTCAAACGCACCCGTGGCGCTGACCTCCCTGATGCTGGAGTCAATCATGTTCTTTATGATTGACTCAATTTGAGTAATGTTTGTCATTTTAGCGAGTTATACTGGGTTAAATGGCTTTAATATAAATAGTCTCCTGCATTAAGTCGGAGTACCGTTTAAGTTAGAAATGCCATGCACAATTTAGCTCGAAGACTCTTGTTGTTGGTATTTTGGGTGAACTTTTTGTTTGGACTCTTTACCGTGCGTCATCCTGTGCATGACACTATCTTTATTCCCATGCCCAATTCGAATCACATTACAAGTCTAATGAACCGCTCAGCGGAACTTAGAGTAGAATATGAAACGTGGCAATCAAAAAACACAATTCAAAGACTTATCTCAAGAGCAAAGTTTGATGAAACGGTTTGGGAACAACGGGTCAAAAGTCTTTTTGATCGCAATCTATTTGAATACTTGGATAACCACCCGAGTTTTGACAACCTGAAAACGATAGTTACAGAATTAGATAAGTTCAAAGACTTGCTTGACTACAATTTTCTCATTTTGACTTGGCATGAGGTTAAAAAACGTTCTTCGATGGCGGGCGATAAACAAAAAAAAATTGACGGATTGATTGAACTTCAGCTCGAACACGCAGAAAGTATTAAGGTGATGTGTTTAGCCCTCAACAGACTTAAAGGGCGACCATGAAAAATCAAAGCTTCCCCCTCACCTTCCTCACCGTCTTAGGGCTGCACTTACAAATCTTCGCGATCTCTCGCTGACTGAACTTGCCCTTGTTCAGATACTTCAGGATTTCTTGGGATTTGGGTTTGTTCAGGAATTTATGGTCGGACTCAGTGGAGTTTTTGGGGCGGCCCAATTTGCCACCCTGCATAACATAAACGATTCGCCCCATCTCTGTTCTCTCGCGTATATTGTCTTTCTCCATTTCATAGAGTGATGACATCACGGAGACAATCATCTTCCAGATGGGGTTTTTGGGTTTTTTCGAAAGTTGGAGATTTCATTATCTTTAATTCCAAACCAACTTATCATGAGACCATTCGCTCTATTCCTGCTGGCGCTGTTGTATGCAGCCGATATTCAAGCACAATCATCATGCCCCCCGGGCCAAGATGCCAATCAAGATGGGCTTATCGGCGTTGATGATCTTATGGATTTATTAAGTCATTGGGGTGATACAGATGCAGATGCGGATGGGGTTTATGATTCGGTGGATGACTGCGTTGGAGAGTACGATGAATGTGGAGTATGCAATGGCTTAGGTATTCCCGATGGTTATTGCACTTGTAGCTTGATGATAGATGCATTGGGAGATTGCGGCGGGGATTGCGCTGAAGACTTCGATGGAGATGGGATTTGCGACGAATATTCGGGACCATGTTTCGGCATGGAAACAGTAATTTTTGACGGCTTTGCCTATGACGTAGTGGCTATTGGGAATCAGTGCTGGTTCAGCCAGAATCTGAGGACAGAACTTTATGCAAATGGCGATTCGATTCCCGATCTTCCTATTAGCGCTCAAAACAATGAAGGAACACAGGTGGTCTACGATAATAACATAGAAAATCTGGAGTTCTGTGGCAGATTGTACAATGGTTGGGCGGTTGAAGACCCTCGCGGCATCTGCCCAGTGGGATGGAGAGTACCATCACTAGAGGATTTCACCGCACTCGGTTCCTACTTGGGAGGTAATGAACTAGCTGGTAACGAATTAAAATCGTCCCCAACAGACCCATTTCCTTGGAATGGTTCGAATAGTTCGGGCTTTTCTGCATTACCGGTTGGCTACGCTCACATTTCGGATGGGTTTGAATTGTATTCTGAGGTCACACAGATTTGGAGCAGCACACAATCACTAAGTAATGCTAGTCAATTGTATTATTTCTGGCTGAATACATACAATGATCAATTTGTTCAAAATGCTACTCATAGGCCATTCGGATTTTCAGTTCGTTGTATAAAAGACTGAATGAAATGGTCATCACTATTACTCGCTCTTGAAATCGTCACTAGTGCCTTTGATCACCGAATTGACCCCATCGTTGGTGAACCCTGTTTTCAGGTATTCATCGGTTACACTAATGGACGAGTGACCCAACGTATTGGAGATGTCACGGTGGTTCACCTTGCCTTTCATCATCAGGTTGGTGAACGATGTTCGGGGCAGGTGGGTCTTCAACGTCTTCTTCATCCCCAAGTGTTCCTGTAACTGCTTCAGGTGTCGGTTGTAAACGATGCTGGCCCGGTTGATTTTGCGGTACTGAATTTCTGTGGCCCCTGAGAAATTGTCGTTGTTCAAGACTGCCTCAAAATCCTCTTCATGGAGCCGCGGGAACACGAAGGCATTCTTTGACTTGGCAGAGGTTCCAAGTTGATGGAGTTCTTCGGTAACAGTGGCGTAAAACTTCATCCTCTGTTCAGCTTCTCGCTTTTGTAGACGTTCCAAAAACAGGGGGAACAGGTCTTTTTTCTTTGAGTACAGGTAGTCAGGCCACGACCTTGTGCGGCTGATTTTCCGACGACCCTTGGTTTCGATGAGGTGCTCAACCTCTGTGATTGTTTTTCGAATGGTCTGAAGATCCATGGTGACGATGTACTCGTCCACGGTAGCTCCCGAAAAACCAAACATGTTGTGAAAATCTACCTCCTCAAGAAACACGTAGAGGGGTCTATTTTTTAACCAAGACATCGGAGGCCGATAGGGGATAGGTTCTTTCGGGTCCACGGCTTCCTTCACATCCAAATCCATCTCAAATTCAGAGCGCCGTTGTTCAAGTGTTTCAATGGCCAATTGACCAAAAGGTCTAGGGTCTCCCTTCGGTTCGAATTCGTGAACACGGGCTAAGAGATCCAAGTGCGTCTCGGTCAGTTCAAACTCGATGGGGTGCTGGGTCTTCAGCATCCGATATGACAACTTCCCATCCGTCAAATTTCTGAACCGCAAGGTCAGCAGGTCAGATACCCGCATCCCCCCGGTAAAGAACTGGAATAAGAACATATTCCGCGCTTGGTCCAGGCGGGGATCTTGAATGGGGGTATCGAGCAGCATCACGATTTCCTCACGGGTGAGCGTCTCTTTGAGTCGCACCTCCTTCTTTTCAAACTTGAAATTGACGAAGGGGTTGTGGGTATTCATGAACTCACGGTCAAGCATACTTCTCTTGACGAAGGTTTGAAGGACTTTCAGGTAGTGTGTTGCGGAGTTTTGGGTCATCCCTTTCTCCAGCATGTAAGCTTGAAAATCATCCAAGAAATCGACCGTGAGGTCATTGAATTGGAGGTCTATTCGGTGTTTGCTCGTCAGGTACGACTTGAGCTTTTTGACGACCGTGAGGTACTTGGTACGGGTGCCGTGTTTCGTCTTGAATTTGGGGCCTGACAGCAGCTTGTCGATGAACTGAAGAAAAGAGCGGGTGTCAGTTCGCTCTGCCAAAGTTTTCAGGGTTCCACCATCGTTGATGAAATCCTTTTGGGTTTGTTCAATGGCGCTGTTCCAAACCTCAGGGTCGATGTTATCGTGTTTCCTTACCCGTTGTCTTTTGTCGTCCCAGTCCTTCTCCCTCAGCGGTGGTAACCCCAACGACTTGTACTTCTTCTTTCGATTTTCAATCTTCAGCAGGTAGAGGTAACCGGTGGGATTGTTTCCTTTTTCCA
>CAJQKK010000188.1 GCA_905478895.1 uncultured Flavobacteriales bacterium
AAAATCGACGAAACGAGACCATTTGGGTTCACCAATCAGCAGGACATGCGTCTCTTATTCCTTGCTTGTTTGGACATTTTCTAGGCCACAAGAATATCATCATTGCTATTGGCACGGACAGCGCTTGCTTCCCTGAAATTGATTATGGAAACTACCGAAAGTGGTCAACAAGGCTATCGACGAGAATTTCCTTTAAGCGGGCAGACTTGATATGCCCCGTGCATGAGTCGATGGAATGCTATGATTACGATTATTGGGATGTACGCCATAAGAAACAGGGAATAAAGGCTTTTATTCCGGAATTGAAAACTCCATTTTTCCCTATCCACAATGGCTTTGATCGAAATTTATGGGGTGTAGACCAGAAATGGTCAGAGCGAAAGATTGATGTGATGTGTGTCTTCTCTTTGGGCGTAAAGAATAGAAGTGTTTTGAAAGGCGCAGACTTAATCATTTCTATTGCCCAAAGAAATCCATCACTACGTTTTCGAATTATCGGCGAAGCGCCAGCGGATTTCGATTTACCGGAGAACTGTGAAGTGATTTCAAACTGTGACCAACAGGAATTGCGGAGGCATTACAACGAGGCCAAGCTGTTTGTTCAAGCGTCAATCACAGAAGGGTTTCCCAACACCTTGTGTGAGGCAATGGCCTGTGGATGCTTTCCGATTGGGTCGAATGTAACTGCCATTCCGGCCATTATTCAGGAATACGGTTTCATCCTAAATTATCGGGATGAAACGCAGCTTAAGGCACTTATCATCAAGGCGCTTAGCTTCTTGAGTGACTCCAAACACAGCGAGAATGATATTTCGAATTCAATATTTCATCGGTATTCTCTGCAAAAGAGGAAAGACAACCTAATTTGGGCTATTCAACAAGTGGAAGCCGAATAGGTTACAGAATCAGAGAAGCTTTGGAATGGCGAATAGCACAGTAAAGGTGAGCGTCATAACGCTTATGTACAACACGGGAAAAGAAGTTGTCGAGACTATTCGCTCTGTTCATGAAGACTCGTATCCTAATTTGGTTCATGAGATATTTGATGATTGTTCTACCGACGATAGTGTAAAAAGGGTTTCAGATTATATACAAGACAGAGGTCTTCAGAGCGTTCTGCATGAAAACGCATATAATTTAGGAATCAATGAAAACAAGAAAAAGGCGCTCAATACAGTTGAAGGTGAATTGATTTTGGGGCTGTCTGACGATTTGTTATACCCTGGCAGGGTTTGGTCTGATGTGCAGCTGTATTCCGAGCTGAAGGAACATGAAAGAGATAATTTATTCGGATTTTTTGGGCCCGTAGAAATGTTTGATACTATGACGGGTGAAACTACGCAGATCCTCGACCCGTTTCCAGAGCTTGATCAAACAACGGTTATAACCAATGATCAAATGGCTCGGCTTTTACTCAAGAAGAATGTGATTCCCGCGATATCCGTAACACTCATCAAATCATCCGTTGATCGAGTTGAGAAACCAAAAGGATTCTTCATTGAGGATTATCCATTATGGGTAAATGCAGTACTTGAAGGATTCGATTTTTTATACCGTCCTTTTATTGCTACGCGATATCGACAGACGGCCAAAAGCGTGCAGATTACCAGAATGGCCGAAGTGGTTCGGGACAAGTTTTATTGCAAAAAACTATTATTGGCACATGACTCCATTTCTGTGGATCTTGGACAACAAGAACTTTGGCGAACCTATTTTAACAACATTCTCAACTTTGACAGCGGTGAACGAAAGCTAATTATTAAGCTGTTATTCAATGAAGACTTGAGAATAATGAATGCATTAAAGGGGTTTATTTCATTTGCTAAAGGGTTTGCGAAACGGCACTTTTAAAATGAAACACGCACCCGATATCGTTCTAGCAGGATTTGCTAAATGCGGCACCTCAACTTTAGCATCTCAACTTGTTAGAATGCCAGAAATTGACTTTCATGTGAAAGAAAAAAAGGAGCCACATACCTACTTGTTCAAATGGCGAGAAAGATCTCTAAGGGGGCTAGCAAGGCCTTCGGATAAGTTGCTTTTAGATGCCTCCACAGGGTATTCAATTTTTACGAATTCACTTGAGAAGATTGCTAAGGCAAATGAAAATGCCATGGTGATTTTCATTCTGAGAGACCCAATTGACCGGATCTATTCGAACATTAATTGGCTTCGAAAAGTTGAAAAGAAGGTGTTGCCATTTGACTTGCAGATTGCTGAAGCCCATAAAAAGCCGAGAAAAGCAAATTTCAGTCGAAGGGGGAACTATTTACTTTCTTTTCACGCAAGTTTTTATGCCAAAACTATTTTGCTTGCGAGAAAGTTATTTCCGAACGTTATGATAATTTATTTCGATGACCTGAAAAACAATCAAACGGTTGTTTTGGACGAAATAAGAAAAAAACTGAATCTTAGGGAGCTTGATTATAAACAAGAGCCCATTGTTGCAAACGCGACGGAACAGGCTTCGTATTCAAAACTCCAGCGACGTCCATTGAATTTCAAAACAGCACTCATGAAAGCAATTGAATTTCCACTCAATGTACATCGCAAAATCAAATTTGGAGTTTGGCTTAACCTAAGGTATCGAATAAGCCCCAGAGAAGAAAGAGGTCCTGGACCATCTGATTGGCACAGCCACAAAATCATCGATATAATACAAGCTGATATTGAATTATATTCGTTAGCAGGGATTGATTTGAATAGGTTTAAAACACTAAAAGACTTCCTAGGTGATTGACATAAAAAGTTTAATCAAGATAGAAGACAAAAGAGGAAACTTAACGTTCATACAAAACGGCTCTGGGATACCATTCGTTCCGAGGCGGGTATTTTGGACGTTTGACGTGCCCTCAGGCGCTTCTCGTGGCGGCCATGCTTATCTGAATCAACAGGAATTAATCATTGCAATCAATGGTTCCTTTGAAGTAGTTGTCACTCAATTGGACGGCGTGCAAAAGAGGCATTTTTTGAATCGCAGCGATCAAGCCATAATGCTGCCGCCCCTGACCTGGCGTTCAATGGTGAACTTTAGTACAAATGCCATGGGGTTACACCTGTCTGATTCTGTTTTTGACGAATCTGACTATATCCGTAATTTTGAGACATTTCGGTCATTAGAACAATGATAGATATGGGAAATACGACCGTTGATGATGTCGGAATAATCGAATTGCCTCAGGTGCGTACCGAAGGCCACGGCGCTATCGTTTTTTATGAAGAATCACCTTCTTTGCCATTCAGCCCGAAAAGACTATTTTATCTTTATGATATACCCGCAGGTGAAAGTCGAGGCGCTCACGCACACAAGGAGTGTCATCAACTTTTAGTCGCAGTTTCGGGTTCTTTCGAAGTTGAAATTGATGACGGCAATTCTCAGTCAAGATTTTCATTGAGTCAGCCGACACAGGGACTACACATACCCCCAGGGGTTTGGGCGGCCGAAGTTAATTTCTCAGGTGGCGCGATCTGTTTGGTGCTGGCTTCGGAGGAGCACATGGAATCGGATTATATTCGAACAATGGAGGAATTCAAAGCCTGGAAATCCAAATAAATGAAGTTCAATAATCGCAATGTGTGGATTGACCCTTCGGCGAAAATTGCTGAAGGAGTTCGGATTGGAGATAATACGGTGATTTACGCCAATGTTGAGATTGGCGATGGAACGGTAATTGCGAATGACTGTGTGATTGGAGAGCCAATTGCCGACTTTTATGAAAACCCAGACTACCATCATCCTAAAACAATCATTGGAAAGAATGGCCTTATTCGTAGCCATGCCATTATTTATGTGGGATGCGAGTTTGGTGATGAATTTCAAACAGGTCACCGGGTTTGTATTCGCGAGAAAACCAAGATTGGCGACAATTGCCGGGTTGGCACTTTGTGTGATTTACAGGGAGATTTGAAGATTGGGAATAGCACCTGGTTGCACAGTGGAGTTTTTGCTTCGAAGGGCACCACCTTGGGTGATTATGTCATTGTTTATCCGCATTGTGTGTTTTTAGATGACAAGCATCCCCCAAGTGACCAACTGCAGGGGGCGGTGGTGGATGATTATGTTCAAATCGGAGCTAGGTCGGTTATTATGCCTGCTGTCGAAATAGGCCAACATGCCTTAATTGCGTCAAGTTCAACAATTACGAAGAACGTTGGGTCGAATGATTTTGTAGCGGGTACACCAGCTAAACGAATGAAAGATGTTCGCGATATTTTGCTTGCATCTGGTGAAAAAGCGTACCCTTGGCCATATCGATTTGACCGAGGGATGCCTTGGAGTAAGATTGGTCACGATCAATGGTTGAAACAACAAGAGCCATGAACATCCCATTCCTTTCATTCGGATTCCACGAGCAAATTCGTGAAAAACTTCTCGAAGCGTCTATCCGTGTCATCGACTCGGGCTGGTTCGTCAATGGAGAGGAAGTTTCTGCCTTCCAGAATGAATGGGCAGATTACCTAGCCTGCGGGCATACGGTGGGAACAAGCAATGGACTGGATGCGCTGATTTTATCTCTGAAGGCTCTAGGAATTGGAGCGGGTGACGAAGTGATTGTTCCGTCCAATACATATGTAGCGACGGCACTAGCTGCTACGCATGTCGGTGCCACACCCGTATTTGTAGAACCTAAGATCGAGACCTATAATATTGATCCTAGACGAATCGAGGCGGCCATAACGAACAAAACAAAGGCGATCATGCCTGTTCATCTCTATGGTCAAGCGGCCGAGATGACTGCGATTATGGAGATTGCAGAACGTCATGGCCTTTTCGTTGTCGAAGACAATGCCCAAGCGCAGGGAGCTCAACACAAGGGGCAAAAGACGGGAACGTTTGGCCATTGCAATGGCACCAGTTTCTACCCCGGAAAGAACTTGGGCGCGTTAGGTGATGCCGGAGCAGTGAGCACCAATGATGCTGAATTGGCGCATAAAGTCAAGGTCTTGAGCAATTATGGCAGCCAAAAGAAATATTACAATGAGGTGATCGGTCACAACAACCGACTCGATGAAATGCAAGCAGCCTTTTTGCGGGTAAAACTCCCGCATCTCGATGAGTGGACGGCTCAACGACAAGCCATTGCTTCTGCATACCGCGAGTGGCTAAATGGTGCGGGTGACCTCGTGCTTCCTGTGACACAAGTTGACTCATCTCATGTGTACCATTTGTTCGTTGTGCGCACGAAGCAGCGTAATGCATTGGCTCAGCACCTCAATGAAAACGGAATTGGTACGCTAATCCATTATCCTGTTCCCCCGCACTTGCAAGAATGCTACCAGAACTTGGGTTACAAGCGCGGAGATTTCCCCATCGCAGAAGAAATTGCGGATACAGCACTTAGTTTACCTGTTTGGCCGGGAATGCCTGACGCAGATGTTCTCAGCGTAGCATCATCGATTAAAGCCTTTTTCAACGTATGATCTAAGTTAGGGTTTGCCATTTCGCAGGAACACCAAGCGCCCTTTGGCCATCTGTTCCATCAGAAATGATGACAGCGCCGGCGCCAACAATGCATCCTGACCCGACTGTGATCTTTTCAATGCACACGGCCCCTATTCCGAGGGTGGTTTTTGAACCGATGTTGCAAAAACCAGCAGTATGAGCTCCCGGATTCAACCGAGAAAAATCTCCCAAAATGTTATGATGTCCCAGCGAGCTGTTGCGATTCAAATGGCAACAAAACCCCACGACAGAAAGACTTGATACCGTCACGTTCGGATGAACCCAAGTCCCTGTGTCTATCTGAGCACTGGCCGAGATTTCAGCGCTCGGGTGAATAATACGTCCTAATCTTTCTCTGGATAAGCTTGGCTTTGCTTTTGTGACGGAGTTCCAGACCATTGAAACCGAAGGCTCGTGCATTGTACCTGGCATGATGATTCCAGTCTCTTTTTCGATGTCCCAATTTTCAAGATCATAAAAAGTAGGCGGCAACCAATCGCTAGGAATCCATTGCGATTCAAACGATTTAGATTCTGGCATATTTAAAATGACCAATACTTGCAATTCGTTCGGATGAATGCACAGGAAATCAGCTGCCAATTCTATTAAAATCGGGTAGGTTCTTGGACTGAACCCCAAAAGCGTTAGGTGATGCTTCCCCATGGTTTTGTAGAGTTAACGAAATCGATTGTAAAAGCCCTTGTTACCGAACTCCTTGGATGACATAATCGGCCTTTGTGCCAAAGAAGCTATCTGATGGCAACGATTTAAAAGCTCCATATTTGATGTGACTTTCGATTTTGAGCGGTCAAAATATATATTATCTTCTAAGCCTATTCTTACTCCAAGCCCTGCAGACATCGCCATAAGCTGGGCGTCAAGTTGAAACCTCCCGATACCACCTAATGCAATGTGTGCATGATGAGGTATTTTAGCTAAAAGGGCTGCAACATCTGCGAAACCAATTTGTGCCCCTGCAATGTTGCCCAAAATAATATTTACATAAAGGGCCGAATCGATTAATTTTTTGCGGATCAAATACAGCAGGTAATTGGCCATTCCTAAGTCGAAAACTTCCAGTTCAGCTGTTGCCCCACTTTCTGCAATTCTTCGCGCCAAAATCTCAATCGTTTCTGGGCTGTTCACGGAGGCTTGATTTGGAAAGTTCAGCGAACTCAGCGTCAGTGAAGCCATGTCTGGTTTCAAAGAGAGCACCTCACTTCGCTCGACGGGATCTGAAATATTCCGTCCCGATAATGAAGCACAAATGACGAGGTCAGGACAGTGCTTTCTCACACCCTCGAGAATGGGAGCAAAGTAAGTAATACCAGAAGCCGGTGTGCCATTCTCATCTCGTGCATGGAGATGAACGAGAGTAATGCCTTTTTCGTTTGCCTCTTGGACCTGCTCGATTATTTCAACTGATGAAATAGGAACCGATGGAACCAATTTTTTCGTTGGAACCATTCCTGTTGGTGTGAAATTTATAATCATACCAATGTCTACGCAGGAAGCAATTAAATGGTTGCAGTAGCGAATCGAAGGGATAAAACCTCAATAGAGTAGGTCCCTCCTACTTGTTACTAATTTTTCCTATTGAGTCACACAAGAACAGTTTTTTGAGTTGTGCGTAGGAGTTTATGAGCTCTAAGCTTAGGTTCAAAATGGTTGGATTTGCAACTAACGGTTGCTGCACTAATTTTCTTGTTTACCCTGGCACCTTCCTCACCCTCAGCGCCTTCGGGGTGACCTCAAGGTACTCATCATCGCCAATCCATTCCATGTATTCTTCCAAGGAAAGTTTTCGAGGTGGGGCGATGCGCAGGCTTTTGTCAGCACCCGACGAGCGCATGTTGTTGAGCTGCTTTCCGCGGACGAGGTTCAGTTCCATATCGTTGTCGCGTGAACTTTCGCCGATGACTTGTCCTGCGTAGATGTCCTGACCTGAATCGATGAAGAAGGTTCCGCGGTCTTGCAGGCGGTCAATTTCGAAGGCACGGGATTGGCCTGCTTCTTTGC
>CAJQKK010000189.1 GCA_905478895.1 uncultured Flavobacteriales bacterium
TTTGCCGTAGGACTCAGCGGTTTCCTCACCAGCTCTGTGCAGAGGCATATCCAATGCCGCTTCCAAGGGAGTGCGCTTGGAACCGGTCTGCATCACACTTTTCACCCCTGCGACCATCGGTAGATCCATCAATGATTCTACATCAAACGTGGTGTCCCGCAGCTGAACGGTGACCGCATTGAACCATTTGCTCTTCAGGATGATATCGATCTCTTCGATTTCGGAAAGCGCTGCGATGTAGGAAGGAGCAATGGGGAGGTCATGAGCGATGATATCAATGGCTTGTGTCGTTCGGCGTTGAATGGCTCTTTCGCTCAAGAACGCGGTGGGTTCATCCACCGAGTAGGGGGTGGTATGCCCTGGGGCCAATTCCGACTGCTCCTTTCCCTCAAATTGCACCCAATAGCGATTGGGAGCGGATTGGCTTAAGATTCCCTCTGCCGGAATGGCAATCAACGCAACGAGCATCACGCAATGCAACCATGGGCGTAGGGACTGTTTCATCTCTTCTCGGTAGTGATGAGTTTGCCGTTTTCATAGATTTCGACCAGATGCAAACGGCTGTTTTTGTCGTAATGGTATACCTCACCATCGAGTACACCGTTGACGTATTCGCCTTCTCTTCGAACCATTTCGCCAACCAATACGCGGCGAGAGAGTTGTTCACCGCTGATGGGGTCCACGTCTGCTTCCAACGTCCATTCTCCGACATCGTGCCATTCTCGGAATGGACCTTCCTTCTTTTGATTGACCACGCTGAATTCTTCTCGCGGTCGGCCGTCTGGAAAGGTGAGCAATACCGTTCCATTTTCATGGATTTCTTGAACCAATTGTCCATCTTCAAATTGGCGTGTGCTCTCGAGGGTTCCATCTTCGGTGAATGTTTTCCAAAATCCCGATTCTTTCCCGTTTTTGTACATGCCGATGGAACGAGGGCGCCCGTTGGAGTGGCTCACCCGACACGTGCCTTCAAAATGTCCATTGTCGTATCCAATTTCGGAGATCAACAGTCCTGTCTCATCCCATTGCTTCCAAATTCCATGGCGATTGCCATCAATGTATTCTCCTGATTCCAACAGTTGGCCGCGCTCGCCCATTCGCTGCGCAGGTCCATTCAGCAGGTCATTGGCATAACCCTCCTGAAGGCGCAGTTGGCCCGCGCGGTCAAAGTATTTCCAGTCTCCTTGTTTTTTCCTTCGCGGTTCGCCGTTTTCATTCAATTCTTTCGAAGTGAGGTACATTCCTTCTGCTTGCAAGCTGCCATCTGTTCGGAATAATTTGGTAAACGCCCGTCTTCCTTTCCCCGTTTGAACGACTTCAGACATTACTTCACCCGTTTCATAAAAAAACGTGAATTCACCAACAGGAACATCGGCTTCGAAAGATCCGATGTAATAGAGATTTCCATTGGGCCAAACGCGAATCCACAATCCGTCCTTTTGGTTGGAGGCATTGGTCACGTTGTAATCTGAACCTGCTTCCCCCGTCGGCCACTTCCCGCTATCCGCTAGTCCGGGCTGTGCCATTGAGGGATTGAACCCAAGGGCTTGAACAATCAAAATGACAAGCACCTTCGGGATGCCGTGGAGAATTCGTTGCGTCATAAAAGCGAATTTAAGAAACGCACCCCTGCATTGCTGCAGATTGGGATAAGTTATCGGTTTCAATGAATATCTATCTGCAGAATTCTGATTCTCGAGGTGGAATTCAGGAGAGGCTTGTTGTAGTTTTGCTCCCGAAATCACCAATAGAATTAAGCGTTATGAAAGTTACTGTAGTTGGAGCCGGAAATGTTGGAGCGACCTGCGCAAATGTGTTGGCTACACGGGAGGTGGCGAATGAAGTAGTGCTGCTTGACATCAAGGATGGCTTTGCCGAAGGCAAAGCGTTGGACATTTGGGAGACCGCACCGATCAACCTCTACGACTCACGCACGGTAGGAGCCACCAATGACTACAGCAAAACAGCAGGTTCTGAAGTGGTGGTCATCACGAGCGGTTTGCCTCGGAAACCAGGGATGAGCCGCGATGATTTGATCGCTACCAATTCGGGCATTGTCAAAAGCGTAACGAATTCGATTCTGGAGTACAGC
Source organism: uncultured Flavobacteriales bacterium (assembly GCA_905478895.1). GTDB lineage: Bacteria > Bacteroidota > Bacteroidia > Flavobacteriales_D > Sanyastnellaceae > UA16. Next base: position 2,093 of record CAJQKK010000189.1, read on the forward strand.
CCAGACGCCATCATCATTGTGGTTTCCAACCCTTTGGATGTGATGACTTACTGCGCTTATCTCACAGCGAACAAACCATCGCATAAGGTGATGGGCATGGCCGGTATCCTTGACACTGCTCGTTATCGGGCTTTCTTGGCGGAAGCGTTGGATTGCTCTCCGAAAGATATCCAAGCGGTATTGATGGGGGGGCACGGTGACACAATGGTGCCACTGCCCCGGTACACTACAGTGGGGGGAATTCCCGTAACGGAGCTGATCGAGAGCGACAAGCTGGAGGCCATTGTGGCACGCACCAAAAAAGGTGGGGGTGAAATTGTGAATTTGCTCGGCACGTCGGCGTGGTATGCTCCAGGAGCTGCAGCAGCCCAGATGGTCGAAGCGATTGTTCGAGATCAAAAACGTATTTTTCCCGTTTGTGCCTGGCTCACCGGAGAATACGGCATCAACGATCTCTACATTGGTGTCCCGGTCAAATTGGGGAAAAATGGCATTGAGGAAATCATCGAGTTGGAATTGAATGCCGATGAAAAAGCCTTGTTGAGCGAAAGCGAAAAGGCTGTTCGTTCTGTGGCCGATGTCCTGGACCGAATGAATGCTTGATGATTGCTACGTTCTCCATTCAAGGGAGAATGACCATTGGGATTTTCAAAAGTGCCTGATTCCCCTGGTCAGCACAGGGCCGAACCACTAAGACATACCAGCCGGGTGTGCTCGGAGCCTTAACCCCTCCGGTGCCCATTTGCTGAGCCCGAAGACTTCGGCCATCACGTGAAATCCAATGTGCCTCTTTCGCGCACAACAGGTTTTGAGCATTGTTGCCTCGCAGGGATACCGAGCTATTAACCTTGGCGGGGTTGGGATAGGAACTGACGTCTTCCGAAACATTGAAGTTTGCCATTCCCGTGCTGATTCCTTGATGCCACCGCACGCCACCGCTTCGAATTCCGATGAGCATTTCAGGAATCCCATCCGCATTGGTGTCTGCAAACG
>CAJQKK010000190.1 GCA_905478895.1 uncultured Flavobacteriales bacterium
CCATGCACTTGCCGGTTCAAGTGGGCGATTACACCGATTTTTATTCCAGTGAAGACCACGCCCGCAACGTCGGGAAGATGTTCCGGGATCCAGAAAACGCCCTGCTGCCCAATTGGAAGCACATGCCAGTCGGATACCACGGCCGCAGCAATGTTTTGAAAATCTGCTCCAAAGAACTCCGTTTCAAACAGCTCAGGAACTTGATCACAGCGCAAATCGCCTAGGCAGCATGAGCGATTACCCTTTAGTAATCGTTTGCCATTTGTGTTTCAACAATGCTAAATACATCTGTGAGGCAATCACCTCAGTGCGGGAAACGAGCTATCCAAACATTCAACATTTTGTCATTGACGATGCGTCTCGTCCAGAGGAGGTCGATGTGCTGCGGGGGTTTCTCGAAAAAATAGACGCTTCTGATATCACTTTAATCGTTCATGAGACGAATCGCGGAATTCCAGCTTCTCAAAACCACGCGGTTGAATTGGCTCGAGGGAAGTATTTCATTGGATCTATTAGCGATGATTTGATGATTCCTTCACGAATCGAAAGTGATGTGGATTGTCTTGAAGAATCGAACGGCAATGTTGTGGGACTTTTTTCGATAGCTGAGATTTTTCATGCGAAAATTGGAGATGGTAATGGCCACTTTATGGGACGTCTTGAAGGTTTTTCACCTGGAATTAACCATACATTATCATCTAGCCAACTTCGTGACATGTTACTCAAGAAAAACTTTATACCAGCACCCACGGTGATGTTAAAAACAGCATGGTTGCGCGCAAATAGGTTTGACACGACTTACTTCTTAGAGGATTATCCTCAATGGGTTAAGGTTGTCAACGAAGGAAAATCTTTGATGTATCGTCCGGAAATATCTACTTATTACAGGCGATTGGAACAGTCTTTCTCAGCACGAGGTCGAAAGGATTATTATTCCTTAAGAATTCGACAGGACGTGATTCGGTGTAGAATGGAACTAATGAAAGACCAACAGGAAGCTCATCGGAAGTTCGATGAGCTTAGAGATGGAATTGACATTTTTCAAAGTGACAATTTGAGATTGCGGCGTTGGCTTTTAGCTACCATACGCAGACATGGAGGGGCTGGAGTTTTGTATTACTTCGCTTGCCATACGAACCGGAGGTATCCACTTCGATTTGCGTGGTACTTGTCAAAATCCCTTGCAATATTGGGTTTGCAGCGGATTTAAGTTGCTTTTTCATCGGGAGAATCCGCATCTGCGCGTTAGAATTAAGTCTCAATATTATTGGTGCGATGGGACAGATTAAGTCTTTTGTTTGAGTTTTGGTACCTACATTGTAGTGGCAAAATCGAAATACCATGAAGCGTCTACTGAAAAATCTTCTTTCAAGCTTTGGCATTAAACTAATAAAAACAAAATATCAGAGCGTAAATGTAAAAAAGAATCATCTCGAGTGTTTTCTTGAAATTTTGGTTCGCGAGGGGTTCGATCCAAAGTGTGTTTTCGATATTGGTGCGAATCATGGAACGTGGACGAGGAGAATGTTAGATTTTTTCCCAGATTCACGCTATTTGTTATTCGAACCTCAAGCGTTTATGAAAGCGAGTTCGTCAGATTTGATTGAAAAGTACGATGTGCACTTTCATCCCTTCGGACTGGGAGCTAAAAGTGGCCTGTTTCCTTTTACCTACCACGACCGGGATGACAGTTGCAGTTTTAACATCGATTCCGATACGGCGGAATTGAAGGGTTGGAAACAAGAATTGTTAGAAGTGAAAACAGTGGATGAATTCTTGAATGAATCCCACAGCATGCAGCTTCCTGAATTGGTGAAGATTGATGCCGAAGGACTGGATTTGGAAGTGTTGAAAGGATGCAGTGCATTATTCGGCCACACCGATTTTTTCCTGGTAGAAGGAGGCGTTGGAAATTTGGAAGTCCCGAATTCAGCGCTAGCAGTAATGCAGTTTTTGGAAGAAAAAGGCTATCGGTTTTACGATTTAACGGACTTGAATCGTCCTTTTGGTAACCGAAGACTCCATTTGGTGGAAATGGTGTTTGTTCGAACTGGTTCGAAGTGGGATAAGCACGGAGACGCGGAGTAGAAAATGGACTTTTCGTATTGTAAAGCTGGACTTTCAACGTTCCAGATTTCAGTCGTTTCTGCAAAATAATACAGTACAGAAAGTTGAATCCTTGCTCATCTCGCCTACCGTGTAAATCATCATTGGTACTGCGGTCGAGCTCGTACTCAAAATAATAATTAACATGGCATTTTTAACAGAAGTTGAACTAATAAATTTAAACTTTAAGTCATTAGGGAAGAATGTACTTATAAGTGATAAGGTTTCAATATATTCTCCTAATAATATATCAATAGGAAATAATACTAGAATCGATGATTTTTGTATGATAAGTGCAGGTGATGGCGGTATAACAATAGGTAATCACGTTCATATAGCATGTTATGTTTCTTTAATAGGTAAGGCATTAATTGAAGTATGTGACTTTGTAGGAATATCTTCAAGATCTGCAATATATTCTTCTAATGATGATTACTCTGGTGATTTTTTGACTGGCCCCACTATTTCTGAAGAATTTACTAATGTATCTCATGAGAGAGTACATATAGGTAAACATTGTGTTTTAGGTGTAAACACTGTTGTAATGCCAGGTGTAAAAATAAATGAAGGTGCTGCCGTAGGTGTATTTAGTTTAGTTAAAAAAGATGTAGAAGCTTTTACTATAGTAGCTGGAACTCCATTAAAAATATTAAAAAAGCGTAAGAAAAAATTATTAGAATTAGAATGGAGGTTAAAAAGAAAATAAAAATATCACAAAAGATAGTAACGGATTTTTCTGAATTAGTAGGAGATACAAACCCTATACATATTAATGAAGATTATGCAAAAACTACAAAGTTTAAAAAGTGTATTGCACATGGGCCTTTATTAACTTCATTTCTTGGCAAATTATTTGCACAAGAATATCCTGGCCCTGGTAGTATTTTAGTTGAACAAAATAATAAATTTATAAAGCCTTGTTATGTTGGTGATAATGTAATTATGACTTTACAATTAGAAAATAAAGAAGGAAATTTTTATTATTTGAATACTTATGTACATAATGATAAAGATGTATTATTAATAAAAGGAAAATCTGTAATTTACAAAAAATAAGACATGAATAATCAGCTAAAATTAGGTATAGACAAGGATTTGTAGGTACGGCTGCGGATTGATGTGACGCTTGTGAAAATGCAACCAGGCGTTACGGGCAATTGCATATTTATCGTGGTGATTCTGGGTAGCGCTGGAGCAAGATCGGTCAGCGATTGGCCTCAATTAAGTGTCACCGCTCAACTTGATTTGCTCGAGCCTCCAACGTGTCGCAAGCGAAATTTATGGTAGGTCAGCAATGCTTTTCTTATTTCAGGTCTGGATAAAATTATTCTTTTCAAATGGTACTTAATCTGATCTTTTCGGCTCCAATTCTGCTTTAAGCGATGCATATCGGCATCTAGAGAGTCTATTTGTAAAGATAGATTTTCGCGTTCGGTCGACTCTAGAAAATCGAGTTCTAAAATAGACTGTAAAACTACTTTCCATTTCTTGACTCTTTTCCACTTGGGTAAGGATGACCACGTGCCAGTTCCAGAGCGATAGGTAGCATGTCGTCCTTCTATCTTTTGCGCCCTCATCTGCCTTGTCGCTAAAATGTGCAGTATAAAATCAAGAGCCTCTGGCGTTGTATCAAGTTGGCTCAAAGCCTCAATCAAGCCATTTTTTTTGTACATCACCGAAGGCGTATGAATGAAATTGCCAAATTCAATGAAGGTCTTGTAAGTGATGTTTGATTTATCAGTTATTCTATTGAAAGCTCTAGTCGTAAAATCATTTTCGTCAGCAGAGATTTTACCAAAATAGTTAATGTATACGGCATGAAAACACAATCCAATGGAAGTGTCTGATTGAAAAGCATCCACTTGTTTCTGGAGTTTCTCGACTCCGTTCCAATGATCGTCGCCCTCGCACATAGCAATGAACGTGCCGCGGGCATTGAGCAGATTTGTGTATAAATTGAACCTTCCCGTCGGACGGCCGTTAACATGAATTTTATCCTCTCCCGTGTGGGAGAAGAGTCGAATCTTTGTCGGATATTTTTTTGCGAAGTCGATGCAGATGTCAAGGGTTTTGTCCTGGGATTTATCCTCTCCCACCAAAATTTCAAAGTCGAAATTGGTCTTTTGTGCAATGATTGAATCCAAGCATTGAGCAATCGTGTCCTCTTGATTGTAGGTCTGCACAAGGACAGAAACCAACGGGGATTTCTCAACTTCATTGGAGTATTCTATTGAAGTTGAGATTTGATGAATTCGTTTTTTCAGGGCGTTATTCATGATGGGGGGCAGAAGGAGGTGTCAAAGGCGTAGTCGATTGTGAACTCTTCATTGAGGAATTCAAGGAGTCGGATATTTCTGAGCTAATGACCAAGATTCAGGCTTTTTTATTGTTTAATCTTTTCAGTTTACTCAGTTGGATATTGATTCAAAACGCTTTCAATTGCACTTTCTACCCAACTTGCTCAGTTCAGAATTAAAACTTACTGAGTTCACACAAATAATTCTTTTCGGGATGTTTTTCAGCATAAGCGATGCATATGTCCCGCGTTTGATCATCAGATTCATCCTCACCGAGCAATATTTCGAACTCAAAGTCAGTGCTTTGCATCAATATTCCATCAAGGCATTGTGCGATCGTATCTTCATGGTTGTAAGTCTGCACTAGCACTAACACTGACACCTTGACGATTGCCGGCACTTGATTCGGCGGCTCGATAACTTCATCGCATTCTGCGATGAGGCTTGTTATTTTCTGATGAATCTGAATCATTTCAATTTCGTGTTTTCTTCATGGGACTTTCATCTTGGTTTCTGCCTCGCAGGTTTTGAATTCTAGAAGTCCTTTTGCGTCGTCGTTTATGGTCTAAAAGCGAAGTAATCATAACCACAAGCTCTATCGAAAACGACTTGTAATAAAGTTTGTACCACTTTCACTTCAAAACTTCCCATGAAGAAAATTGCCCCATTGACTATCGTTTTTCAATGTTCAGAAAAAAGACTCATGACCCTTTGAAATTGTTGGTCGCAGGAAGTTCGGATCTGATTGATCTCATCATATTCACATTTCTGTAAATAAATAGATGGTGTAATCTTCATTTTCGTTGATTCTTTCCAACTCTTCATGTCGATCGGTTCATTGGAGCTTTTTAAATGTTCATTGGCCAGTGATTCATTTGGAAGATACAACAAATCGAAAATTTTCGATATAGTATCTGTTGTGGCAGAGCAAAACTCCTCTTAATTCACCAAAAGTGAAGGCATCTGACGAGTAGCATAAAAAACTCTCTCATAAGATTTCTGATAATGCTCAAGAATAACCTTAGGCTCGAATGAAATTCGAGGAAAGTATATCTCTTTTTTGTCCTCGGGAATTTCCGAGAGCTTTCTCAAGCTTCTGAGTATTTCAAAAGGATTTCTTAGAAGAATTATAAAAGTCGTGGTATATCCGAAAGAATTTGACAGTCTTCTATGGGATAATCTATCAAATCTCTAAGAATAAGCTTATTGAAAAAGTGGAGGTTGAAACGAATTGAATAAAGATGCGTTGTGAAGGGACTAGGGACCAATTTTAGTGTAATGAGCTGGCATATCAAAATCAATTAGCTCCTTGAGGATTTTGTTGCCCTCAGCAAAAAAAGATTGAATTTTAGTTTGTGCACTTCCTCCTGAATTATAATCCAGTCCAGAGGTCGATTCATATCGGGAATAATCAACTTTTGCAGCCGCTATGAGGCGTTGTTTTGTCTTTACATCATGGAAGAAATCCAATCCCTGAGGATTTGTATTCAACTTTAGATAAGTGTTGAAATATTCTGCTTGTCGATGAATTTCGGCGGATTCAAATAGCTCGTTTCCGAAATCATGTTGAAACCGCTGATTCAATTCAAGTTTAGTCTTGAGCTGGCATGATGACAATTTTGGATTTAAATGTTTCAGAGGGTTCGGCTCTTCGGATATACCCATGATGTGCGCTAGGCTTTTCTTGAGAATATGAGTTTGCCCTTCAGCATATTCTTCGAAGAAAAAGACATGAATATTCTCCTTAGGTAGTTTCTTGTATAATTCCAATAGTATCATGTCATACCGAAAATCGAACATGAAATTTCTATCTTGAAACTGCCACAGATTTTTAAGGTATTCTGCATAGGAATATTTGAGTCCTGTTCTTACCGATTCGTTATACATTGACTGAATCAGTTCCATTTGATTTCGGAGAATCAAAATAACATTTACGTCTTCTCCAAACAGTTCGACTAACCTTGTTAATTTAGTCGGGAAGTCTATCGATTCATGTAAAAATGAAAATGCTAAATGTTCGGAACTAGCAGTCATGCATTTTTTTTTATGAATTCGAGCTTGGTACAAATGATGCTGAATGTGTTTTTTTAGATCACTTACATGAGTGCGATAATGAAAGGATTTGGAGAACTTCAAAAAGACTTCAAAAAGAGAAGAACAGACAGGGTCGATATATCCGATGTTGCTCCCTATTCCGATACCCAAGTGATGGATTTCATCGTGAGCCGCAAAAAAATCACGTTGTAGCGAAGTTGAAAAGTTTTTCGGGTATCCGAGATGAATGAATTTTTTCATTTAGAGTTTAGCTTCTGGAGAAATAATGCACCTCCTAGAGGGTTATGTGAATGATCTGATCTTGCCGTTGTAATAAAAAGTCTGTCTGGGGGAGCCATACAGCACGAAGTGACTCTATTACAAGGCACTTTTATGGTTTCTAACTTTTCTCCTGTGTTTGGGTCCCATTTACAAACCTGACCACCTTCCCACTCAGCTATCCAAAGATTATCCTGCTGATCAATGCACATGCCATCGGGCAGACCGATTCCATCAAACGAAATAATTGTTTTAAGAAAAGTAGCTTTACCTGAAGCGCAGTCGTAGTTATACTTTCTCACAGAACGCGTCGGGGTATCGATGAAGTAGAGCGTATCGCCTTTTGAATTCCAAGCTAAACCATTTGAAATAGTTGTGCCTTCTATGATGGTTTTGCAAGATTCGCCATCAAACGAGAAGACTTTGCCTTCGTTAGGTTGAATTGAATTGAATCCCATAGAGCCAAAAATGAATCGTCCCTGTGGGTCGAGCTTGCCATCATTGTATCTCATATAACCTCGGCTTTCCGGGTGTACCAGGAAAGTACGTTCCATTGATGTCAAATTTGTCTCATAGATGCCTCCTTTTTCAGCAGACCAGATTTTATTCTTCTCTACAAAGACCGCGCAACCCACTGGCCCATGTGTGGGTATAGATTGAATATGTTGAGACTGAGGATTAATGAGATAAATGCAACTTTGTTCGATGGATACAACTAATAATTCATGGCGCTCTTCACTCCAGCAAGGACCTTCGAGTAAAGTGGAATTGAAATAGGCTAATAGTTCTGGGGTCATTTGAGTCATCGAAAATTTTTCTTTTTGAAGACCTACATAAAACGGATTCCATAGTTCTCAAGAGTTAATTGAGTATTAAGGTCTTTATAATGAGCGACTTGACATATTTTCTCGTGTGGAATACCCATCTGAAGGAGCCGAGCGCTCATTTTAAAAGAGATTGCTTCGTCAATAAATGCAATCACTACCTTATCAAAAGGTATTAATGTTATAGTCTTTGTTGGGCGAACATCTATTCCCAGTTTACTGTAGAATTCGGCTAGATCATCAACCCATCCAGCCAATTCGAGGCTTTCCGAATTTGTTATTCGAGTTTTTAGATGTTGTCCAAAGGTTCCGGCGCCGCATATGACAACGTTATCTCCTTTTCTAACGCTTAAAAATGGGTATAAAACATCGTTTCGGTTGTTTGCTATTCGCCCATTTGACCGAACTGCCAAAAGACTGATTGTGAATAAATTTAGTTGAGGCAATAACACTGTGTTCAGCGGATGGCTTTTGAAGATTTTATAGAGATAAGAATAGAAGAGTTGGATTTTTGAAATCTCATCACTTTTTTTTGTCTTGATCAAAGAATTGATACGTTGCCGGTAGTTATACAAGGGTTGGTCTATGACGCACAAAGAATTGGCCTCCAGGAGAGTAGGATAAAGACAAGCGGCATCTTCACCAATGAAAATTTCAGGGGCAACGTTCAGCTGATGATTCAGAAGAATTGATTTCTTATAAAGTTTACCCCATACGTATGAGAAGATTCCGAATTGAGAAAATTTTCCAGAGCATAGCATAAACGGATACACCTCGTTTTCAAGTCTGCTTTTGTTGTAAAAACCAGGTTTGATACCGTTGCGAAGAATTGCCTTGTTCCCTTTCAGATATTCCCAGTTGTCAGAAATAACTATGTCTGCTCGACTGGCTAGCGTTTGGCGAACGTAAACCTCGACAAACTCAGGTTCAATCCAGTCATCGCCGTCGACATAAAGAATGTAATCACCGGTAGCTGCTCGAAGTCCATCTTGTCTTGCTCTTATTAGACCTTGGTTCTGCTTGTTGATTAGCTTTATTCGGGAGTCTTTCTCGGCAAAATGCGAGATAATTTTCCAACTAGAATCGGTGGAACCGTCGTTTACTAGAATGATTTCTAAGTATCGATATGTCTGCTCAAGAATGCTGCGAACACATTCTCCCACAAATTCTTCAATATTAAAAATTGGAACAATTACACTAACGATCATGCTGATTTCTTTAAATATACCATCCTCCAGTTATCCGGAGGTTTGCTCCAGATACCATCCTTGATTGGTCAGACAACAAGAATAATATAGTGGGGACTATATCTTCAATTTCCGTCATTCGGCCCATAGGGATTACTTCAGATGCCATTTCTCTAAGTTCACTTTCAGATACTCCTTGCTTCTCCCTTAGTGCAATTTCACCCTCAGTAGGAGTCCATCCCATTGTAATTATGTTGGCGCGAATACCAAACTTCGCATAATTGCGCGCAATGTGATGTGTTAAGGTCATGGTAGCTCCTTTCGAACATGCATATGAGACCCTGTCATAGTCTCCTGACCATGCGTGGGGCGAGCCAGTCATGACTATACTGCCCCCAGTTTCTTTCATAATAGGCAATATATACTTCAAACAAAATAGAGCACTTTTAACATTCACATTAAAAATCTCGTCATGTGTTCGCTCGGAAAGATCAATTAACTCTTCTGCATGGGTAACGCCAGCATAATGAAAAAAACCATCGACACGATGGAACCTGTGAATTGCGGATTCGACTAACCTTTTACAGTCGTCAATTTCTCTTAAGTCCGCTCTGATGTATTGAAAAGAAGATGTTCGTTCGTATCTGGTTAATTCGGAGTCCTTTGGCAATACTTTCATTAAATCACTGACAACAACTTTTGAACCCAATGAGAGCAATTCGAGGGCGGTTTTTTTTCCAACTCCGGATGTTCCGCCAACAATTATGATTACCTTGTTTTTCATGTAAATTAAATTGCGTAGAAAACTGCGTCTGCCCCTGTTTGCTTGTGAAGGCGGAAGAAGAGTTTGTAGTCTGGATTTAGCGCTTTAATAAGTAATGGAATATCGAATAAGTCATTTGGCCTGTGATATGCACTAATGGCCAGTTTTGGTTTGTATATCGAGATGGTTTGACTAGAACCACGCAGCGCTTCCATTTCATGACCTTCAACATCCATTTTAATAAAGGAAATTTCATCGTGTAAATCATCGATCTTCATAACTTCAATGAAGTCGATGGAATGGGCCTCACGATGATTCTCTTCTTGCGCATACTCATTGACTATCGAACTGTGGTCATGATTTGACAAGAATTTGAATCTGCCAGACTTTGCTCCGCAACCCTTATCCAAGACAGTTACGTTTTTAATGCTTCCATTGGAGATAAGAGTGATTAATTTCTTTCTGTTAAGAGCATCGGGTTCGAACGCATAATATTTTCTGAATTTTCCTTTAACCAATCGGTTAAATGCAAGAAATGTCGTTCCTGTGTAAGCACCAGCATCTACGAAAGTTTCATTGTTAGATAATGAAATGAATTTTTCAAAGTATTGAGGGCCGGTTATCAAAGGCTGTATTAGACGCCAATCATTATTAACGCGAGCCCGCAAATGCATTAAAAATGCTTTTTTGGAATATGTGTCGTGAAAAAGATTGATGACATCCGTGAGTGCTCTCGCATTCTGGGTAAAGTAATCCTTGTTCAGAGTCCAGTTTAAGCCGTACCAGTCGAAAAAATCGAATACTCGCGTGACTCGTTCATGGCGTTGATGCCTGTTTCGCATTTCCGAATAATTGCCATGACCAATACAGACGTCAATTTCAACGTTATCTCTGAGCGCCTCTTCGAACGTTTTTACTTGAAACCCATGAAACAAATCATGAGTAGGGTTATCAACGAATACTCCTTGAATTTCTATTTTGTTCGACAAAAGTATTTGGTAAATACATTCTGCATATCTGCCAGCGCCAAAAAGAAATAAGGGGTTTTTGGACTTTTTTATCTCCTGGATTGTTTCGGAGTTGCTCAATTTTGGGCGATCCGTTAAAAAATCTTCGTAAAGAAAGTTTATCATATTTCGTTTTATTGAAGAAGAAGCATGTCGTCACCTTCAGTACTCAATACACGCAGGTTCCCAATAATTTTGTGTCGAATATTGTTTAGCTTCTTTGGGTTTTCTGCTGTGATGTAGATTCTCGCTATCACTTGCCCCTCGGTACCAATTGCTTCTTTCCGAATTTCATCTCCCGCAAATAGTCTTTGAACAACGCTGATACATGACGGGTGCTTGGATACATCTTGTAGCCCTTCGATCGAACGTAATCGCCCTTCTTTTCCCAGCAACCAAATTGATGCCACTTTTTGAGCGTTAAACGAGTAATCTATTATTCCTTTAGATGGAAAATCAACCAACATACTTCCAGTAAGTGCAAAGCGAACTAGCATCTCCTTTTGATCGTAATGACAAATCTTTTTAATCGGAATGTCAGGAGATTCACCCTGTAAACGGAATCCAGGGTCATACAAGTGAATTGTATTGTTTTCCACGAAAGCTGAAACGAGGAAGACGCCATTTTTGATCTGCAGTTGCTCAAAGAGGCGAAGCATCTTACTATGCAGTGTTCTAAAATACAAGTCCGAATGTTTAGATGGGTACAATGCACCAATACATACTCTACCAAGTTCTCCTTGCTCATTTGAAGTAAATCGATCTGCAATGGCAGAAACAATTATTTCACCGTTGATAAATGTATAATACACAAATAGATCATCGCATTGCATGTATTTCTCTACAAGGACCTTTCCTCTTTTAGAAGCATTTTGTGCCTTGAGATAAGCGCTCTTCAATTGTTGTTCTTCATGGCATATGGACATACCTTTTCCGGAATTGGAATCCACAGGCTTTACTAATATTGGAAAGTTGAACTCTACATTTGCGACAGCGTCAATCGATTCTACATCGTAATTTGGGATGGTTGGAATATCGAGTCGTGCGCAAAGCTCATTGAATCGTTGCTTGTCTGTCAGAAACTTAACGCTCAGGTCATTTGCGTAACAAGGTAATCCAAGGCTGGAACAGAGTTTGTGGTATGGCACAATGAGGCGATCAGCAACGCCAACCATTACACCGTCTATGCCTTCTTTTAATACCAGAGCAGTGAGACCTTCGACATCTGTTCCATCTATATTACAAGCTGTATCTGCTACAATCTTGGCTGGGGCTTTTGGATTGTTGTCAGTACAATACACAATAGCCCCCATCTTTTGAGCTGATTCAATCAAGGGCTTAGTCTCCGCATTAGCTCCAAGGACTAAGAGTTTTTTACCTCGGAGTTTGTCATCCGGCTTCATTTGCTTGTCGAATTAGAATATCGCATAGTTCGTTTGATGATTCGCACAATGATTTCCATCTCTTCGAATGACAAGTTATGATACAATGGTAGGCATAGGACTCGGCTTGATATCTCGTGAGAATTCAAACAATTCCCTTTGCCCCAGTGATTGACCCCGTCAAGACTCGGATAGAAATACCGTCTCGGAAAAATTTCAGCCTTTTCCAATTCAGCTTTCACCCCGAGGCATTGATTTTCAGTCATGAACACCACGGGAAAATAGGCACAATTCCAAGCTTCGTTGGTTGCATCTGGCACGGTCAAGTCCATATTGGCTAATAGCTCCGAATAGAACGAGCACTGGGCACGTCTTCGCTCCAAGATATCATCAAGGTAACGGAGATTCACGATTCCCATGGCCGCATGGAATTCGCTGTTTTTCCCATTGATGCCGACGCCATCAAAATGCTCGGGGCCATCGTGTCCGAAATTGCGCATTTTGGACATGCGTCGGAGCAAATCGGGAGATTTCGTCACCACCATCCCTCCTTCTACGGTATGAAAAAGTTTCGTGGCGTGGAAGCTACACGTGCTGATGTCCCCAAATTCGAAAATGCTTTTGCCATGGACGGTTGTGCCAAAGGCGTGGGCAGCGTCGTAGATCACTTTGAGGTTGTGTCGATCTGCGATGACCTGAATGGCTTGAACATCACACGGAATACCGAAGCAATGAGTCGCCACGATAGCGGTCACTTCTGGCGTGATTGCAGCTTCAATTTTCGAAGCATCGATATTGAATCCATCAGGCTCAATGTCCACATACACCGGTTCGCATCCTTCCCAAACCAAACTACTCGAGGTCGCTACGTAAGAAAAGGGAGTGGTGATCACCTTCCCCTTCAAGTTCAACGCTTTGATTGCAATCTGCAGCGCGATGGTGCCATTACCGACATACAGGAGGTGGTCCAGCTGTAATCGCTGCTTGAGTTGTAATTCCAAATCATTGACCAGGGGTCCATTGTTGGTCAGCCATTCCCGGTCAAAAATGTTTTGAACCAGGGTGTTGTATTCTTCAATGGGAGGTAAGAATGGTCTGGTCACAGGAATCATAAAACGAAGTTACAAATCGGTTAATGTAGTCGAATCGAAAATAATGTTTTTATTATTTTCAATAAGAGCGGAATAAAGTTTTAATGATCATGTAATGGCTTCGTTTCGCTTCCCATCCGAAGTCTTTTAGAAACCGCTCT
>CAJQKK010000191.1 GCA_905478895.1 uncultured Flavobacteriales bacterium
CGGCCGGTCTGTTGCGGATCCATCAGTGGGATGGGGGTGGAAGGATACTTTGCCGCTTTGCGCTTTTTCATGGGTGCTGAATGAGCACCTTGAATAATGTCTTGATCTGGTTTTTAGTGCCAATCTCGCGGGTTTGCATCCATTCATCGTCACGAGGACCAATAAAACACCGATGCCGTTCGCAACTTTCAAACGCCCCCTCATGCCTCTTCTCATGCTCCAAATTTGAAGCTTTTGTTGAGTGACGATACAGAAATTAAGCCATTGACGGTGTGCACTTCACCGCCGTTATAAAATGACTATTTGAACTTTCTCAACGCCTTGTCAAATAATTGAGCAAGTGCTTTGGCGTCTCGCTCATTGAGCTGTTTGCCCAATACGAAACGGGAGCGCAGGTAGTTGAATTGAAGGGAGTCACCGCCCATGATCCAAAAACTTTGGTCCAAATTGTGCATGAATTTGGAGGGGTCTCGGCGCAGAACCTCCATGCGTTTGATATTGGACTTGATGAAAAACTTGGCTTTGCCGTAATTTCCGAATGCATTTTTGATGCTCATTCCTTCGGCGTTCACCCGGATCATTTCCTTTCCAACCCTTCGCCAAGCCAAGACTTTGAGCACGCGAATCGCAAAGAAGGTCCAGAAGGCAAGACAGATCAAAAGGAAATTTTGCTCTTCCCCTTGGCTTTGGGTGTATGCATAACCCAAAGCCCCTCCTACCAAAAGCCAAGCTGTGAACCAAGCATCGAGCATCATCTGCTGGGATGACGTGATTCGTTGATTGATGATGACCGTTAGCGCATCTTCATGCCAGGCGTAGGTAATGCGATGGCCAATTTTAAGCTCGCTTCCGTTTTTCATGGTTCGGTTTCGTTGTGCAGTGCAAACATCAATCGCTGATAGATTCCCTCATACACGGGCAGTATTTTTTGGATTTGAAATTCGGAAGCACGTGCCTTCGCCATTTTCCTGGCCGTCGCCATTTGTTCCGGATTTTGCAGCAATTGAAGTGCATATTTCGCCATCTGCGGCACATCACCAACAGGGGCTAAGAAACCGGAATTCCCATGGTCAACGACTTCAGGGATTCCACCAGAATCACTTGCTACCACGGGCACGCCAGCTGCCAGTGCTTCCAAGGCGGCCAACCCAAAGCTTTCCGTTTCGGAGGGTAAAAGGAAAAGGTCACTGATGAGCAGGGGTTCAACAGGGTTTTTGATTTTTCCGATGCAGATGACGTCATCTCCTACGCCCTGATCCATTGCCATTTTCTCAATGCGCGAACGTTCTGGGCCATCGCCAACCAATAACAACTTCGCTGGAATAACCTTGCGAATTCGAATGAAAATCTCGAGCACATCCTGGACACGTTTGACGGGCCTGAAATTTGAAATGTGCGAAATTATTGGCTCTCTTTTGGGCGCGATGCTTTTTCGGAAGACCTCGTCCGCGGCCCTTTCGAAATGCTTCGTGCAAATGAAATTGTGTACGACTTGAATCGCACGTTCAATCCCAAACAATTCGAGGGTGTCTCTGCGGAGGCTTTCGGACACTGCCGTGACGGCATCCGAACGGTTGATCGCGTGCGAAATCACGGGTTCAAATGCGGGTTCACGGCCCAAAAGCGTGATGTCCGTGCCGTGAAGCGTGGTCACAACGGGGATTTGGATTCCTTGTGCTTGCAAGATGTCGCGCGCCAGGACCGCGGCACTCGCATGTGGAATGGCATAGTGCACGTGGAGCAAATCGAGCTCATGCGCGAGGGTGACCTCAACCATCTTGCTGGCCAGTACCAGCTCGTATGGCTGGTAATCAAACAGCGGATAATCGGATACCCTCACCTCATGATAAAACAAGTTACTTTTTAGGCTGCCCATCCGAGCCGGAGTGCTGTAGGTGATGAAATGGAGTTCGTGTCCTTTTTCAGCAAGGGCTTTGCCTAGTTCTGTGGCGACAACGCCAGAACCACCGAAAGTTGGGTAGCATACGAATCCGATTTTCATGGGGAAGTGGGGTCTTATTTGTGGGTAGCCTCATCAAAGCGTGATGCCACCCCCAATGATAGATAAACCTCGTGTTGAATTTTTGTTCTGATGTCCCAATCAATCAGCTTTCGATTTCCGGCATCCGGGAATGTCCGGTTGGAGAGGAATACAAAGATGATGTCCGCATCGGGATCTGCCCAAGCCAGGGTTCCTGTGAATCCAGAGTGTCCAAAGCTTGAAGAGCTCGCCTCGTTGCAGGTGGGACCCGAATCGGGATCGTTGGCAGGACGATCAAATCCACTGGCTTTTCGGTATTCAGGGTCTGCATCGACACGGCTTGTCCAGTCCAATATGGTTTCAGCTTGGAACCATTCCGTTTTTCCATAGCTTCCTCCCATTCGCAACATGTGCATCAATCGGGCGAGGTCATAGGCATTGCCAAATAGCCCCGCGTGTCCGCAAACCCCCTCTAACATGGCAGCACCAGGGTCATGAACGGTGCCCCGAACGATTCCCTTGCGAAAAATAGTGTCGTTTTCTGTGGGCGCAATGGTGCCCAATTTCATTTTGTTAAGTGGCTCGAAGCCAAGGCTATTCCATCCGGCTTTGCCGTAAAACAATTCTTGGGTGAATTGGTCCAAGGATTTGCCCGTCTTGCGCTCGATGATGCGCTGAATGACGTAAAATCCCAAGTCGCTATAGCGGTGTTTTCCAACGGGGTCAACCGGTGCTGTTGTGATTTTGTCCCAGATGCTGTCTTTCCAGCTTGGTCGCATGAAGCAGGTATCTGTGATTTTCTGTGAATGCGCTGCAGTGGGAATGTTTGAAAAGGCTGTTGAGTCCTCCAACGCTTCCAAATAGAAAGGGATCCAGGAGGTGAGACCGGCGCGGTGTGCCAAAACATCTTGCAACAATCGTTCACCCATTTCCGTGCCTTTTAATTCAGGAAGTAGTGCATCGAGGCGGTCATTTCGGTCCAGTATTCCCTGCTCTTCGAGGTGCATCAGTGAGAGCGTTGACGCCGCAACTTTTGTAATGCTGGCGAGGTCATAAACCGTACTGGGCTTCACCGGAGTTGAACCGTCCAAAGTGCCATAGACGCCATCATGCACAACCATGCCTTTGTGAGCGACAACAACCCGGCAACCCGGCGTGGCTCCGCCAGCAATCGCGTCAAGCGCAATGCTGTCAATTTTCATTTTTGCATCGAAGGGAACTTTCGAAAAACCCAGGCGTTGCCGGCCTAGCCACGGCAACCCGTGCCCCTCCGGAAAAGAGCCAACGGAGACAGGCAAAGATCCACCCGCCATTCCCGCACCCGTGAGGGCATCGGCAACGGCATCGATGGTGCGGACATCGTCTTGATAGGCAATCACAAGCGCATGGGCCAGTGCGGCGCATTTTTCCAGTCGTTCGAGCAGATAGGGACTGCCGTAGACAACTAGCGTTGTGGGTATGTTGCGTTCATTCGCTAGAGCCAGCGTCCATTCCAATTGGTTGATGACTTCATTCGGAATTCCATGTTGCTTGCTTACCGAATGCGAGGTGCCACCAAGATGAATGACTAGCCAGTCAGGTTCCTTTGCAATGGAACCAGGAATGATGGATTTGGCCTGTTCCATGAACATGCGATCGGTCATGGACTGTCCGGAAAAGGCACTCGTGCCGCCCATGATGCGCTGGGCAACTCTGTTGAATTGCTGATGAGGTTGGCCTGGCCATCCGATGAACAACGATTCAACGTCATTCACTGCATCTCCCCATGGCAGTAGCCGATCTCTATTGGTCACAACCGTGAGGGATTTAGCCAATAACTCCCGGTGAATGGCTTCTGCACGGTCTGAATCATAGGGCCCCGCAATCGGCGCCATGGCCATTCCCCATGATTTCGCAGCAAGCAGTCGACGGCATTTTTTTGCAATCAAAAGGGAGTCGATTCGATTGGATGCAATGGCGGCTTCGATTTCATTGATGGCTTCCAAAGGGTCACCGGGAAAAAGCAAGATGTCGTTTCCGGCAATAAGGGCGTCGACATGAGGTGTTTCAGTGAGGGCGAATTCTGAAAAGCCTTTCATGGTCATGGCATCGGTGAAAATCAGGCCTTCGAAGTTCAATTCCTGACGCAAAATGCCGTCGATGATGAGCGGAGAGAGGGTGGAGGGCCTGCCGGGTGTGGCGTCCAAAGAAGGTATTGATAGATGCGCGGCCATCATGGCAGTGATGCCTGCATTGGCGATTTGACGAAAGGGCTCGAGTTCAATAGAGTCAAGGCGGCTGCGGTTATGCAGGATGGATGGCAGGGTTTTGTGAGAGTCTGAATCGGTATCACCATGTCCGGGAAAGTGCTTGGCCGTGGCAAGCACGCCCACATCTTGCATTCCTCTCGCGTATGCTATTCCCATTGCTGCGACACGCTGCACACTGCTTCCAAAGGAGCGGCTGCCGATGACCGGGTTCAGGGGATTGCTGTTGACATCGACAACAGGCGCAAAATTGACTTGGACACCGGTGCCCAGTAGCGCATTGCCCACTTCTTGACCAAATTTCCGAGTCAAAGCCGTGTCATTCGCGGCTCCAATGGTCAATGCTCTCGGCCAAGAACGCGTGGAGTCTAACCGCATGCCAAGGCCCCATTCGGCATCGCTCGAAATGAGCAAAGGAACTTTGCTGTTTCTCTGAAGCCGCATGATGCGCTGGATTTGTCCGTGAGGATGCCCTTGCATGCAGATGACTCCTCCGATGAGGCCGTTCTTTGCCCATTGTTCAGCCACTTCCCAATCCTTGTGGTCTTCGTGCGCATACACAGGAGGCATGAGCAGCTGCGCGATTTGTTCGCGTTGATTCAGGGAGTTAAGGACAGAATCCGCCCAGCGCAGGTGGTCGGCTTGCAAGAACGGAGGACGCAACGTGTCCTCCACAGTCCGATCATTTTCCCCGGAAAATTCAAAGTGCGTGTTAGGGGAGGCGATTGAACGATTCGCAGAGAAGAGAATAACGAAGAGAACGAGAAGCCTAACTTTCCTTTGCATCATGCGTCGGACATGACTTTTCGAGCATGATTCAGTAAAAAATCAAATTGCTCGTCGATGGAGAGGTTGCTATTGTCCATCACGATTGAGTCTTTCGCTTTTCGAAGAGGTGCTACCGCTCGGGTGGTGTCGATTCGATCGCGTTCCCGAATGTTATTCAGTACATCGCTCAGGGTGGATTCCACGCCTTTGTTTTTCAACTCTTCAAAACGTCTTTTAGCCCGAATCTCCATATCGGCTGTGATGAAAAACTTGAGTTCTGCTTTGGGCATGACGACCGTTCCTATGTCCCTGCCGTCCATTACGACACCGCCAATCGAGGCCATGCGCTGCTGTATGTTGACTAATTTGTGGCGAATTTCCGGCACTGCGGCGACCAAACTCACCCGGCGTGCGACTTCCATGGAGCGAATCTCCTTTTCCACATTCACACCACCAAGGTGAATTTCCGATTGCTCTGTTTTGCTATTGTATTTGAATGCGATGTACATCCGCTCGATGGCTGCAGGGATTCTTCGCTCATCAATTTCATGCCCATCAATGAGTCGTTCTTTGATGCAGAAAAGTGCTGCAGCTCTATACATTGCCCCGGTATCAATGTAAACAAAGTTCAATTCCTTAGCCAACGACTTGGCCATGGTGCTCTTGCCCGATGACGAATGTCCATCGATTGCGATATTGATTCTGCCTTTCTCCATGATTGTGCAAATTAAGCGTTCAATTTGTCAAATTTGCTCGAAATCTTCGCGGATTAAATGTGAGGCCTATGTGGGTGGATGAGCCAGCGAAATGATAGGTGTTGCGGGTCAGCCTGAATCGAAATTGACGGACCTTGATTTCGCCGCCGATGGAGAAGCCATTGGTGCCAAATCTGCTGGATGCGGACATCTCGACGCGTCTTCGGTAATCATAGCCGAACATTAGCGAGCCATTTTCTCCTAAGCTGATTTGTGTCCCGAGTGCAATATGGCGGAGCAACTGATCGCCAAATTGGAATTTAGGATTGGGAATGACTTCGCCCGTGAGCGGGTCAATTCCGTCATCATAGGTTCCTGGAGGGGCTAAATCCCAGGTCTCCATATGGTTTCCTTTGACGTAAAAAATGAACGGAGCGTTGTCGAATCCTTTCGCTAAAGTCCACTGCAAGTTCCAAGGCAAAACGCCTGAGGGTTGGGTGCCTTTCCATCCCCATTGACGCCCAAAACCCGAAATTCCTGCGCCAAGTGCGAGGTTTTTACCGGGCCACCTTGCCTGGACGAACCCCTCGATTCCTGCCCAAATCGCCACTTCGCGGTTGAGGCTTCTCGACCCCGCGAAGACTTGTCCTCCGACCGTCCAATTCGAATCAATGGGGTGGGACCATCCTGCGAAGGCAATCAGGTCGCTTCCGGGAAATGTCCCTTCGGAATTCCCTGCGGCGTCATAGGCATCGAATTGACCATAATTGAGTGCTCGCATTCCCAGCTGTGTCATTCCCTTTCGCTTTTTTTGCAAAGCATAGTTCACTGAAATCAGACCAATCCCGCTGTAATAATTCACATAGTCCAATGCCATCATTCCTGCGTCACTTGAATCAAGCAGATTTGGATTGTAGGCCGCCGCGTGCAAGTCTCCTTGAAGATCCGCCATGAGCGTTCCCCCAAGCGCAGCGCAACGCGCATCCGTGGGAATTTCAAAAACGAGCGATTCCTGAACATCTTGTGCTTGCAGCTGCAACAGGCTCAAACAAAACAAAGCGAGCGGAGCGGTGAATTGGATTCGGTGGTGCTTCATTGCAGGTTAAAACGCGCTAGTTGGCTTTTTCGTTTGTGACCGCCCGATTTACAACCTCACCAATTTCTTTGACATAAGTGAATCGAAGCCCCTTTACGTAACGTTCATCAATTTCATCCACGTCCTGTTTGTTGCGGTGGCACATGATGATCTCCTTGATTCCGGCCCGCTTTGCGGCTAGGATTTTTTCCTTGATTCCTCCCACGGGCAATACTTGGCCGCGCAACGTGATCTCGCCAGTCATGGCCAATGCCTTGCGGATTTTTTTTCCCGTGAATGCGGATACCATGGCAGATACCATTGTAATTCCAGCACTTGGTCCATCTTTTGGAATCGCTCCCTGAGGAACATGAAGGTGAACATTGGTCTTGCTCATTTCTTCCGCATTCAATCCCAAAGACTGTGCGTGTGACTTGATGTATTCAAGCGCAATCATGGCACTTTCTTTCATGACATCGCCGAGGTTGCCTGTAAGCGTTAGTTTGCCGGTACCCTTGGTGAGCGATGTTTCAATGAACAAAATGTCTCCGCCATTGGGTGTCCAAGCCAACCCTGTAACAACTCCAGGTGTCTCATTCCCTTGGTACCGATCTTTTTCTCGGGAGGGCCCCAAAATATCTTTGAGGTGTTCAGGAGCGACAGCAGGCTCGAATGATTCTGCCAATGCGACCTCTTTGGCCCGGTTCCGGATGACCTTAGCGATTCTTTTCTCCAGTCCGCGTACACCACTTTCATTGGTGTATTGCTCGACAATGGCCTCCAATGTCTTGACCGGAATCTTGATTTCTTTTTGGGAAAGGCCCGAATCATTGAGGTGTTTGGGAACCAGGTGTCGTTTGGCAATCTGAACCTTTTCCTCGACCGTATATCCCGTGACTTCAATGATTTCCATCCGATCGCGAAGGGCAGGTTGGATGGAGCCCAAGCTGTTGCACGTTGCGATGAACATGACGTTGCTGAGGTCGTAATCAAGGTCCAAATAATTGTCGTGAAATGCGCTGTTCTGTTCGGGATCCAACACCTCTAACATGGCACTTGAAGGGTCGCCGTGGTGGTCCCGTCCCAGCTTGTCGATCTCATCGAGGACAAATAATGGATTCGATTGTCCCGCTTTCTTAAGGCTTTGTAAAATACGGCCTGGCATGGCTCCAATGTATGTTTTTCGGTGCCCGCGGATTTCCGCTTCGTCCCGGAGTCCACCGAGGCTCATTCGTACATATTCGCGGTTCAATGCCCGAGCGACACTCTTTCCCAGCGAGGTTTTGCCCACCCCGGGAGGGCCATAAAGGCAAATGATTGGTGCTTTTAAATCGCCCTTGATTTTGAGCACAGCGAGGTGCTCTATAATGCGTTCCTTCACCTTGTCCAACCCGTAATGGTCTTCATCCAATACGGTTTGTGCATGGTGCAAGTCAAAGTTGTCTTTTGATTTTTTCGACCAAGGCAAATCCAGCATGAGATCCACGTAGTTGGCTTGGACACTGTACTCCGCCGATTGCGAATTCATCCGTTCCAACTTGATGATTTCTCTACTGAAGGCTTCCTTAGCATGTGCCGGCCATTCCATGGATTCAGCCTTAAGCTTTCGTTCTGCAACTTCTTGTGCCTGAGGATTGTTGCCAAGCTCCTCTTGAATCTGCTTCAACTGCTGATTCAGGTAATACTCGCGTTGTTGTTGATCGAGCTCGCCCTTGACCTTGGTTTGTATGTCTCGCTTCAGCGACAGCATTTGCTTCTCTTTATTGAGAAGTTCTAATACTTTTCGGGCGCGCGCTTTGATGCCCGCAACTTCCAATAGCGTTTGCTTTTCTTCTACCGGAGCGTTCATGTTTGAACCAATGAAATTGACCAAAAAAGTCAAGCTCTCGATGCTCTTGATGGCAAAACCCGCTTCAGAAGGAATGTTGGGGCTCAATTGGATGATCTCAATGGCCAACTCTTTCAGGCTTTCCATGAGCGCCTTGTGCTCATCATCTTTCGGCGGCAGGTTTTCTGCGTCGTACTCTACCACACGGGCCTTCATGTACGGTTCTTCTTGAACCACCTCGGTCCATTTGAATCGTTTTTGACCCTGCAGTATGACTGTATTGGATCCGTCAGGCATCCGCAGCATTTTGATGACTTTCGCTACGGTGCCCACTTCATTCAGGTCTGAGCCGTTAGGCACTTCGATGTCATCGTTTTTCTGGCTGACGACACCGATGCGTTGGTCATTCTTGTGGGCTTCTTTCACCAACCGAATGGATCGATCACGTCCCACGGTAATTGGGATGACCACGCCTGGGAACAAGACGGTGTTGCGCAAGGAGAGGAGCGGTAGGTCTTCCGGCACTTCTTCCTTTTGCATCGCTTCTTCATCCTCCGCAGATATTAACGGAATAAACTCGTGATCTTGGGCGTCGCTCAGCGACCACTGCTCTTCTTCAATTTGATCTTCAAACATCTTCTTCCTTATTCATCCTCTTCATGTCAAATCCCGTGCCACCGTATTTTCGGACATTGTGGCAGTTGTTTTTGTCAGCCTGAACGACTGATTTGAAATACTTATTGTCGGCGTTCTGTTGCAATCTGGTGCTGTTCACGCCAGCATTCGATGTCAGCTTCCGTGAGGATTATGCCTCTGCGCTCCATCACTGCGCGCGCTGTGTGAATGAACTTGTCAAAATCGTGCAGTTGCCATTTTTGACCTCCTCCCCACGAAAACGAAGGAATGTGCTTGGGTTGAAATCCACTGCCAAATATGTTACAGCCGGGACCAACAATGGTGCCTGTATTGAACATGGTATTAATGCCCGATTTGCTGTGATCGCCCATGATCAAGCCGCAAAACTGGAGTCCTGAATCCACATACATTTGTTCTTTTTCGCTCCAAAGTCGAACCGAGCTATAGTTGCTCTTGAGATTGCTCGTATTGGTGTCGGCTCCCAGATTGCACCAATGCCCGATGACGGAATTGCCAAGAAATCCGTCATGGCCTTTGTTGCTGAATCCTAAGAAAGTTGAATTCGAGACTTCCCCTCCAATGCGACATTGAGCGCCAATGGTGGTGGGGCCGTATACCCTAGACCCCATTTTGATGATGCTGTTTGCACCCAAGAATAGTGGGCCACGGATGTTGCTGCCCTCTTGTATTTCACTTTCGGGCCCGAGTAAGACGGGTCCCGCTTCTGTATTAATGGTGCATGCATTGACCTGGACTCCCATGGCCATAATCAAGTTTTCAAGTGGGCCGATCACTTGAACGTGGTTCGGGAGTTCGATGTTCGTTGCGTCATTTGCGCCCCACATATTCTTCACATGGTTTGCTTGCGCCGGAATCCATTCGCCACATCTTGAAAACAGTTCCTGCGGTGATTGCAGGAGGTCAGCGTTGGCCATTGTTTGTCGCCTTGAAGTGTCAGAGGAATCGCTTCCAATCCATTCAAAAAGGGGCGTGTTTTTATGGTACAGATTTTCGCCTCTGTCGAGCTGGGAAATCGCTTCAATTGCATTCGATGAAGGAATCCAGCGATCATTCAAGCGACCGTGCTCAGATGCGTGTTGAACATTTGCACAGGCAGTCTGTTCCAACTTAGACATGGTACTAGAAGCAACCGCAACCCAAAACTGCGCCAATGGCAACGCTCCCGTGAGCACAGTGCCTCTTTGGTGCGCGGCACCGAAGGGATGCATGCATTTTTCGGGGTCGTCGGTGAAGAAGTTCCAATTCATCATGCTCCAAAAATACGCCCTCATTGCGTTACCTGCTTCTGCGAATGCCCCAACCATTATTGAACGATGAAGGAAAGAGGCGTAGCACAGCAGTTCTCAATCAAGGATTTGGAACATTTTACAGGTGTAAAGTCTCATACCATCCGCGTATGGGAGCAGCGTTACAACTTACTGGTGCCGAAAAGGACTGCGACGAATATCCGATACTACAGTGGTGATGATTTAAAGAAATTACTGAACGTTGCGTATCTCATGTATCATGGGATGAAGATTTCGAAAATCGCCGACTTAGGAGACCAGGCGCTGATCGATAAGGTGAATGAAGTGCAGATTGAGGAGGGGGGATTGAGCGCTGTGTTTTCTCGGTTGAAGTTGAGCATGCTTAATTACGATGAAGCATTATTCAATGAAATCGTCCGAGAACATTCGGATGAGTATGGATTGGAAAAAACAGTGCTGCAGGTGTTTCTTCCATTTCTCTCTCAAATAGGAGTGTTGTGGTTGACGAATTCCATTTGTCCAGCCCAAGAACATTTTATTAGCCACTTGATGCGGCAAGTGCTAAACTCGGCTGTTGACAGCTTACAGGATGATCTGAAAAGTGATGCGCCAATTGCCGTGCTGTATTTGCCGGAGCGTGAAATACATGATATCAGCTTGCTGTTCATCCACTTCCTGTGCCGCAAATACCAAATTCGAAGTGTCTTTTTAGGAGCAAGTGTGCCATTCTCTGACTTGATGGGGGTGGCTGAGCA
>CAJQKK010000192.1 GCA_905478895.1 uncultured Flavobacteriales bacterium
GACATTTTCTAGGCCACAAGAATATCATCATTGCTATTGGCACGGACAGCGCTTGTTTCCCTGAAATTGATTATGGAAACTACCGAAAGTGGTCAACAAGGCTATCGACGCGAATTTCCTTTAAGCGGGCAGACTTGATATGCCCCGTGCATGAGTCGATGGAATGCTACGATTACGATTATTGGGATGTACGCCATAAGAAACAGGGAATAAAGGCTTTTATTCCGGAATTGGAAACCCCATTTTTTCCGGTGCCAAATGGCTATGACTCCGCTAATTGGGGCGTTGATAAAAAATGGTCTGAGCGCAGAATAGATGTCTTGTGCGTGTTCTCATTAGGGGCGAGAAACCGCAGTGTGCTAAAAGGGGCTGATTTAATTTTAATGGTCGCAGGGCGTCGCCCAGAAATCAGGTTTCGCATTATAGGTGAAGCGCCAAAGGGGTTGAATCTGCCGCAGAATTGCGAAGTTGTTCCAAACTGCACATCGCAGGAATTAAGACACCATTACAACGACGCGAGAATTTTTGTTCAAGCCTCTATAACAGAGGGTTTCCCGAATACTTTGTGCGAGGCTATGGCTTGTGGATGTTTCCCGATAGGGTCTAATGTATCATCAATTCCAGCAATCATTTCTAATTATGGATTCATTTTGACGAGACGGGATGGTTCTTTGCTCGAGGAATTAATTTCCCAAGGGATTGAACATGTCAACGACAAAGACAGCATCCCCAAGGAAGCTGAAATTTCAGCTTCTATCTTTGAGCGATATCATATTTTAAGAAGAAGAGATAATTTGCTGCGCGCAATAGAAATGGTACGATACGATCAAGGGGTGGAGAGCAATTTGCAGAATATTGAAACTGAACGCTGAGAAGACCAAACGAAGATGAAGAAGGCACCTGATATTTTTTCGAATTTCAAAACATTAAAAATACCACTGTTTTTTTTGTTTTGGGTGTGGAAAAAAATAAAAGACCCTCTATATGACCGGGGTTGGCTCACGTTTCTTTGGAATAATCGGAAAAGGATAACCTCGTTTGCAGAGAACGAGATTATCATGGAAAACTTTACCAAAGACAAATCATTGGTTCTTCGAGGTGAAGGAAATTCTGACTGGAAGGTCTTTAACCAAGTCATTATCCAACGGGAATACGACGAGGTATTGGACTTTGTAGAGTCTACGATAGGGGGAAGAAGGTTGTTGTTTTTTGACTGTGGCGCTAACATTGGACTGGCGGCACACGCAATTCACACCCGATTCCAAAATACAATATCAATTGGGGTTGAACCTTCTAAAGAAAATTTGAAACTGGCTAGTCAGAATGCGGATTACGAGGTTTTGCATAATGCGGTACTCCACAGTTCATCGAATTGCCGTTTCAAGATTGATGACCCGAGCAAAGAGTCTTATGCCTTTAGTTTTTCTGAAGATAAAGAAGGTGACATAGTAAGTCTGGACCTTGAAACTTTATCAAGAGCCATAACACCAGGAACCTACGCGTTTCTCAAGCTGGATATAGAAGGAGCGGAAACGGAAATAATTGAAAACGCAAGCATTGATTTATTAGAAAGATTCGACTTGATTGCGATCGAATTTCATGAAGCAATTTCTAACGCAACACCTTCGAAGAAAAAGCTGAAATCCAGCGGATTTCAGCACTTTATGTCAGGAGAATATGATGTCTATTACAAAACACCGTCTGATTGACAGCGATTACCAAGGAAGCGCAGAAACGTTCAGTCTTGGATCATTTAATAGTCGCCTCACCTTTCTCTCATCCACCTTGGTTCACGATAACCCAAAAGCCTAGGTAGGTTTTTTTTTATTTTCACACGTAGCCAAGAACCAGCCAAAGTGGCCTGAGAATGAAGTTTTGAGCGCATGAATTTCTCATCTCCAAACAGTTCTATTTTGTCTTGAGCCAATTCGATAATCACTTCGACATGGTCCAGTAACTCAGTAGTGGAAAACCACCTGCCCTCTGGATTTGCATTTATCCCCAGTTGCGCTTGAAGGCCGCTTTCAAATCCAATTAAGAGCTGTTCAGGGAGAATGGGCCCAAATAAATTCTGATATGCGACGAATTGAATTTTGTTGAATCGCTCACTTCTTTCCTGTTTATTTGCTGCCGAGCTGTTAAAACTGCTCATACGATATCCTAAAAGGATGTCAGGAAGGTTAGCAAACTTCACTCCTCTTGCTGCTAGGAGGGTCCAAAAAAGGTAATCCTCAGCTTGGGGCACATCATCTGGATATTTTACATCTTCAATTGAGCTCTGTCTCAAGCAAACCGAAGGGTGACAAAACGGATTGGAAAACAACATCGCCACAACGATTTCATTGTGATCTTCAAATGGCGAGAATTGACTTGTTTGTTTTCCAAACCGATGAGCTCCAGTGCCACAAACCCCGATAGCAGGGTTTTGTTTCATGAATTCTATCTGTGCTTTAATCCGGTTTGGGTGCATGCGATCATCGGCGTCCATGCGAAAAATAAATTCGGAATTATTTTTTGCTAGGCCAAGGTTAAGTGCATTGGTAATTCCTTGGTTTTTGTCCAGGCGATGCAATGAAAAAGGTGCTGCTAACTGCTCGGATATCCAACGGTGTTCCAATGGCGACGCACTCCCATCGTCGATGAAGGAAACACTGAAATCTTTTTCAGTTTGGCGATTCAAATCTGAAATAACAGATCCGAGCCAGTCTAGGTTGGGTTCGTAAACAGGAATTAGGACATTTACTAAAGGCATTGCTCAAAGTCTTAGGAATTAAGATCAATTTCTACCAGCAAGCTTCAATTCTTTCTTTCTCTTTTTGAGTATTGCATAAATCGAATGTTCTTCAGGGTAGATTCTTTCGACAGCCCGAGTCCAACTTGAATTGACCGTACGATCGTTTCTTAGGGCATTTAAACGTGGAGTTCCTTGCGATTCTTCTGAAAAAAACACACGGCAAAACTCCATCCAATCCTCTGAGAAAGATTCTTGCTCACCTACAAAAGCGACACGGGTCAAATTTTCTTGAAGATATGCAACATCACCAACGTAATGTCTGTACGGCAGGGATAGATGTTTTATTTCAGTCCATGCAGATAAAGCGAGACTCTGAGTATTGACATTTTCAGAATTCATACCTTCAATCAGAGCATCAAATGTTGGAAATTGTTGGAAAATAAGCGCTTCATTTTTGGACCAGGTCAAGTCATAGTGTGGGTGTCCTTTTCTCAGAGTATTTTCGTATCCTGAAGCAAAGCGGGTTTCGGGTTTTCGAATAAAAAAGGCAACTTTCGCTGTTTTCGAGATGTGCTTCAAGCCAAATTTATGTGGTAGTGGAATCAATAGCGTGGTATTAGTTTTTACGGCCTGTAATTCTTTTATTGCTGCGATAAGGCTGGTTCCTCCCGCTTTATTGATGTGTAACACATAAATGACTTTTTGATTCTTGAGCCAAGCCAGAAAAGGCAGAACATAGAGCTCATGAATAAACGTCCGCTTATATCGCCCGATATATGTACTGAAGGTTAAGTTCCTTTTTATGAATTGTAACATTACTCAAACTTCCTTTGAAAGTGGAATCTAATCAATACGTCACGACTTTTTCCTTTTAATAAGAATTCAAATGCAATGAATCATACGGATAAAGATTCAACCACCATAATCCGAATGTTGGGGTTGAATGTGTAGTTCGGCGTCGAGAACTTTAAACCTTTCTCACCCTTAGCGCCTTCGGTGTGACCTCAAGGTACTCGTCATCACCAATCCATTCCATGTATTCTTCCAAAGAAAGTTTTCGAGGGGGAGCGATGCGAAGGCTTTTGTCTGCGCCAGACGAGCGCATGTTGTTCAGCTGCTTTCCGCGGACGAGGTTCAGTTCCATGTCGTTGTCGCGTGAACTTTCGCCGATGACTTGTCCTGCGTAGA
>CAJQKK010000193.1 GCA_905478895.1 uncultured Flavobacteriales bacterium
AGCAACACCTTGAGCGGAGGAGAAGCGCAACGAATCAAACTCGCAACATTCCTCTCTCGAGGCGATCGACAAGCACATACGTTATTCGTTTTCGATGAGCCCACCACAGGACTGCATGCACATGATGTGCAGAAACTGCTCGTATCGCTCAATGCGCTGCTAGAACAAGGGCATACTGTTGTCGTCATTGAACATCACCTCGACGTCATTGCGCACGCAAATTATGTGATTGATCTTGGACCTGAGGGCGGTGACCGTGGTGGCCAACTTGTTTTCCAAGGCACCCCTCAAGAATTGACTTTGCAGAAAAGCTCACTCACCTCCCGGCATCTTGCTCCTAAATTCAAATGACATGAAAATGCGTACCTCTCTCCTCTTGATCATCCCCTGCTTGATCCATTCGCTGACTTCATGCGGCCAACAGCCGGTTCCAACGAATGACAGCAGTCAAGTAAATTGGGATGAAGAACTCACTCCAGAAGAATACCGCATCCTAAGGCAATGCGGTACCGAGGCTCCCTTCACAGGTGAATTTTGGGACCATCACGAAGACGGCACATACGTATGCGCTGGTTGCAACCACCCTTTATTTGACAGCTCCACGAAGTTCGAGAGCGGAAGCGGTTGGCCCAGCTTCTTCGATGTCATTGACGAGAGCTCCATCGAGACAAAGGAAGACCTCAAATACGGAATGAGACGCATTGAGTTGGTCTGCAGCCATTGCCAAGGTCATCTGGGTCATGTGTTTTCAGATGGCCCTCCTCCCCATGGCTTGCGCTATTGCATCAATAGTGTGTCGCTCGACTTTACCCAGCGCGATAACATCGCCCAATAGCTTGGAATTATTTGTTGGCGGTCTGGACGAAACGAAATTTAGGGTTTCAAAACTTTGACGAGTCGTTCAAAAGAAAGCCTCTAAACCCCATTGTTTACTGAGGGTACAGCGTATCTTAAAGGGAAGAAGTGCAAAGCCTTGACAACGCTTGTAAACCAAATGTAAGCACGCAGGTAAGCACGCAGAATTTGCCTTGAATGACCGCATCGTTTTTCATTCGCACCTCTAAAACCAATCGAAAACACCCACCTCCTATCAAAGCTTTCAGCGGTCCCTCACTCCACCTCGCTAAGCCCCAATTTGTCACGCAACATTTTAGCTGCTTTTGTCTTCTGACCTAGGATTTGGTTACCGCCATGAACACGCATTCTTTGGCAAATACCCTGAGTGGAAATGACCGCATAACCTATGTCTACCGCATCGCGGAAAATTCTGGTCAAATACTCGGCATCTGACGGATTTTCAACGCTCCGCTCTAAACGCAATCCGATCCGTTGAATTACTTCTCGATGGATAAAGAGTTGTGTTGTTGCGAAGTAATCATAGAACCATTCGCTGAAGTCGATATTGTACCTGGCATTCCTGCATCGCACCACTTGGGATGACATTCCCAAGAGCCGCAGGCCCTTATACATTGCATCCGGCACCATGACATCGTCTTGATCGAGAATGGTAAAAACTTCATATTCAGGATGCTCCAGAAGCCACTCCAATCCAAGGTTTATCGTATTGTAAGGCGCTCGGTTTTTGGCCAGCAGAATATGTGAAATTCTTTCGGGGCACTTTTCTTTCCAAGCCCTTATTTTTCCAGGGGTTCCATCAGTGGAACCATCGTCGACAATGAGAAGGTGCCAATTCGAGTGATTCAACTCAAAAACACTCTCGATGGCTTCGTCTATCCAGCGTTCCCCCTGGTAAGTGAACATACCAATCAATACGTTCCTCGATGCAATCACCTCTTCATTGAATGAAACCCATTGTCCCAACCAAGAAATGATTTTGTCTAACTCTGTGGACAGGCGTGATCTTCCTTTCACCATCAACATTGAGTCCTTCTTGTAAGCCGGCTGTTGATGAACAAGAAAATACTGGATTCTGGTCAAGAAAATTAATAACGATGAAACCATTGACAGTGCTGTTCACGAAGTATGACCAATCAATCCCGCTTAAATCCCAGTGCACCAAATTCAGCGGACGTTGTAAGCGATACGTCACTAATCTCCATTAATCTATGCAAGCGACGAAGCAATTGTGAATTGCTCGCAATTGATGTTCTTTCTTTATCCAACCATGTATTATCCTCTAATCCGATACGCGCTCCGAGTCCCAATGCAAGGGCAACAAGATGGGCATCGTATTGACTTCTTCCTATGCCGCCCAAACTAACATGACTCTTTTCAGGCAAATCCATTAAAAGCGCTGAGGCATGTCCCAAATTAAGTTGGGCTCCAGCGATATTCCCCAGTATAACATTGACGTAAAATGGTGGAAGTACCAATTCCTTCTTGATCAAATATCGCAGGTAATTCACCATACCCAAGTCAAATACTTCGAGCTCAGGCTTGATCCCTCTATCCAACATCGATTGTGCTAAAAATTGAATCGTATCTGGGGCATTGAGGGATGCCGACTTCGCGAAATTCAGTGAAGACAGAGTCAGCGACCCCATATCAGGCTGAAGGCTCAATACTTCGGCACGCGCGAAAGGATCAGAGATGTTGCGGCCACTCAAAGATGCACATATGACCAAGTCTGGGCAGTACTTTCTAATTCCCTCAATAATAGGCGCGTAATCATTCGCCTCTGATGAGGGGGTTCCGTTAGGCTTTCTGGCATGAACATGCACCATGGTAATACCAATGGTGTAAGCCTCGTGCACCTGTTCAATGATTTCTTCCGCAGAAATTGGCACACTTGGGACATCAGCCTTCCTTGGCAACATACCATTCGGAGTGAAATTCAGGATCATGGTAGTGGTACGCTCTTTAAATCCGAAATGTTACAAACGGTGAAAGGAAATTCCCTCGATGTCTCGTTTCTTGTTTCTTGTTTCGAAAGCCAACCAATTTTGGCACGAAGTATTGCATTCTCGCTTTAAATTCAT
>CAJQKK010000194.1 GCA_905478895.1 uncultured Flavobacteriales bacterium
TGGGCAAAAAACCGTCTATCTGGATTTGGTGGAAGAGCAAGGAGGGAGACAAACGGCCAAGATGCGCGGCGTCATTTGGCCACAAAATGGCGCTGAAATTCAATCCGAATTGGGCGAAGAAACCGCGTCCATTCTCAAATCGGGCTCTGAAGTAGTTTTCTCGGCGCGCATTCAATTCCACGAACGGTTTGGACTTTCACTGTTCATCGATCGCGTGGACCTGCGCCACATGCTCGGCGAAATGGAGCGGCGCAAACAAGCCACATTATCCCAGCTCAAAAAGCTTGGCGCACTGCAATGGAACAAACGCATTCCCCTTCCCACCCTCCCACAAAAAGTTGCACTTGTGGGATCACCTGGGACCAGCGGATTCCGTGATTTTGTGACCAAAACCTTGGGGCATCCCAACCGATTCAACATCCAACTCCAAGCCTATGCTTCAGGGGTGCAAGGGGTGAATGCTCCAGAGCAATTGAAAAACGCCCTGCTTGAGGCGCAAGCCAGTAAGCCGGATCTGATCGTCCTTGTTCGCGGCGGCGGAAGCAAGTTGGATTTGGATGCGTTCAATGATTTCGGCCTCTGCGAGGCGATTGCATCATGCCCGGTTCCCGTTTGGACCGGCATCGGACACGAGTCCGACTTGGTGGTGGCCGACCTAGTGGCCCAGCGGGCCCTCAAAACACCCACCGATGCCGCTGTTGCACTGACGGACGCATTCGAAGAAACCGCTTACGCACTGGAATTGATGGCCCAAAAAATTGAACGACGATTCAATCTTTGGAACCAAGGCCAGCAATCATCAATGGTCCAATTCAGGAAAACCTTGGAATGGGCCGGCAAAAATGCCCTTGCTCAGCGCGAGGTTGAAATCACAGGGTTCCAAAAGATGCTCTCCATCCAAGGCTACCTGTTGATTGATCGACAGCGTCGGTCTGTGACAGAGTTGGAGCACCGCTGCACACGCGCAAGCCGGCAATTCATCGACTTCATGCGGCGCGAAATGCAGAACGATGGGCGACGCATGCAGCAGGCAATCCATCAGCAATTTCAGCGCAAGCGCATCGAATTGGGCAGAAGCCAGTCCTTGATCCGTACGTTGCACCCCGCACAAACACTGAAAAGGGGATTCATGCTTCTCAAACGGGGCGATGCCGTTCTCACCAAAACATCCGAAGCACAAAAAGGGGAATTGCTTCAACTGGAAAGCTATGATGGGTCAATTCCGATTCGAATTGAAGGCAATCCCAACGAACTTGATTAAATTCACGCCATGGCGAAAAATACCCCAGCGGCTGAAGTGCCCGAGAAATTTGATGATGCCCTCGTTGAATTGAGAGGGCTGATGGAATTGCTCGAGAGCGATGACATTACCGTAGACACTCTGACGCAAGCCATTCGTAGGGCCGCGATTTTATTGAAGCACTGCCAATCCCAACTCAACGCCACCGAATCAGAGATCAAGGCATTGATGGACGAATTGGGGGTCGCAGGCAGTTCAGACAGCGCGGCCGAGGAGTCTTGATTCAAGGGCACTTAAGGCCCAAACACAAAGCAAGGCTTGATTAGCGTTGCTTGCTCAATTGATCCAACAATCCTTTTGCACCGTCGGAAGTCAGCTCCTTGATGTCCTGAGGCAATTGTTTTGAATCTTGCACAGCGGCAGTCAATTTGGTTCGGAACGCGCTAACCAACTCTTTGTAAGCTGCATAATCATCACAAGCAGCTTGTGCCTGGCTCCAAGCGCTCAACTCTTCTGGCGTGCGTTCTTTGCGCATGCAAGGTGCCGTGGATTTGCTGAGGGATTGGGTCCATTGCTTGGCAGTCCAGTCATTATGATCGTCCTGAAGGATGCCTTCAAGTGAAGACTTCATCTCGACCAAACAAGCACATGCATCTGCGTCGGATGTTGCTGTCGCAGTCTCCGCTGATTCGGAACCCGCGCCGCATCCCATCCATGCCGCGCCCAAAATCATTAAAAGTCCAAATGGCAAAACATTTCTCATGACTAAAGAGGTTATCTTGGTGGTAATTAGATTGTAAATATACCGCGGAAAGGAAGGCATCTAAAATTTCAGGTCAGCCCCTTTTTTCCGCCGTCAAAAAGGTGCGCGTTAAAAATGAAATCTCCCCCCCAACCAACGGACAATCTCCGCATCACTTCTGTGCAAACTGCGCAGCGTGTCTTGATGGGAAGCAATTGGATTGAGCAGCCACTGCCCAGCCAAATCACGCAGCAGGTGGGGCCTTTTCTGCTTATCCATCATTGGCAAGACTATTTCCCCGGAGGACAAGAGCCTTTGGACGTCGGCGTTGGGCCTCATCCACACCGTGGGTTCAGTCCGGTAACGTGCATCTATTCCGGCGCTTTGCGTCACCGAGATTCCATCGGCAATGACCACGTTGTCAAAGCTGGAGGCACCCAATGGATGGACAGCGGATCCGGCATTGTGCACAGCGAACGCCCGGACGATTCGATTGCACGAGACGGTGGAATGCTAGAAATCATACAGTTTTGGGTCAACACGCCGCAAGCACACAAAATGAATGCACCGTCCTACCAACCCCTGAATTCTGATCAAACACCAAGTTGGGACGAAGGCGCATGGAAAATCGCTCTCGTGCAGGGGGAATGGGATGGGCATCAATCCCCCATTGCCTCAAATCACCCCATGCGCATCGCCAATTTGCAGTGCAGCGAAGCCGGTGAGCGCATTGCATTGCCGATGCCGGGAAGCTGGGTGGGTATTCTCTATGTGCTCAGTGGAGCTATTCAAGTCAACAACGCCAAGGCGACCGGGAGGCAGATGATTGTGCTCGGGACAGGCACGTCAGAAGTCATTACGATGTCCGCTGAAGAAAACGCTCGTGTTCTTTTTCTTTCATCCGCCCCCTTGGATGAGCCCGTGGTTAGTCATGGACCCTTTGTTTTGAATACGTACGAAGAAGTGCAGCGAGCCATCATGGATTACCACGACGGAAAGATGGGCAATCTGATCGAAACCTGATGCCGATTTAATCTTCGCTGGTGACAACAATCGTCTTTGTCACGACTGAATGGGATGAGGCCTCACTGTCCGCATCAGAAGCTTCTTCCATCTCCACTTCCACTTGCATTTCGCCGTTGACCTTGTTCAATTGAATTCGACCGCCGGGTATGGAAAACGAGGTGTCTCCATCAAAATCACCATCCTCGAACGATTTGATCACGACTTGGATGTCTGAAGACACTTCACCGCCGTCACCGATGACTTTCATGGTCCGCATTTCTTTGACCATCGGCGGCATGGGATGGCCCGCAGGGTGAGACGTGACCCGGCCGAGGAGGAAGCCAATCATGCAAAAGGCCGCAGCGACTAAAACAATTGTAGTGTTTGAATTCATTGGAAGGCGGTTTACATTGCACCAAAGCTAAGCAACCTACATGAACCCTTGTTTGAAACTCATATTCGTGTTCACTTTTGCGTGGTTTCTGGCGCCCGACATCGCGCTAGGACAGGCGGAAGAGAACATAGCACAGATTTGGAATGAAGAAGTCCTGGAGGGCATTCGCAACGACTTTGCTCGTCCCACCGTGCACGCGAGGAACCTCCTGCACACCAATATCGCCATGTACGATTGCTGGAGCGCTTACGACCAAGGCCCCGCAGAAACATTTTTCCTCGGAAAATCTTGGTCAGGCTTTGAATGCCCCTTCGATGGCATCGCAATACCCGATTCCGAAGAAGAAATTGATGAGGCCCGAAAGGAGGCCATCAGTTATGCTGTTTATCGCCTGATGCAGCATCGCTTTGGAGAGACGCCTGATGGCGAAATCACCATGTTCAACATCAATACGAAAATGGCTCAATTGGGCTATGACATGGACTTTACCTCCACGGATTACACCAATGACGGACCCGGTGCCCTCGGAAACTATATCGCAGCCCAACTCATCGCATTTGGAGCGCAAGATGGCGCCAACGAGGCCAATGGCTACGAGGCATCTTGCTACACCCCAA
>CAJQKK010000195.1 GCA_905478895.1 uncultured Flavobacteriales bacterium
CATTTGTTCCCGGATACAATGTTGTAATGGCGATGAAAATCATCGGACGGCCCGCGTCTCATGCATTGTTCTTTCTGATTCCAGGCTTCAACTTATTTTTCTTCCTCCGCACCACCATTGAGCTTGCCCAGTCCTTTGGGAAAAAGTCCAATCTGGACTTTGCATTAGCTGCGGTGTTCAATGTGTTTTATGTGCTCAACTTGAGCCTTGCTTACCAGGAAGAATATGTAGGACCAGTGTATGGAAGGATGACCACGTCGGATTCTAAGAATTCACCCTTGCACGCTGCTTAACTGAGGACAAATGCTGCAAATAAAAAAAGCGCTCACCGAGCGCTTTTTTTATGGAATGCTGCATCTGCATCAACCACAGGACCCTGATTGGAATTACAGTATTTCCTTTGCCGCTTGCAATGCTGCCGGAATGCCTGATTCATCTTTTCCACCTGCAGTTGCAAAGAACGGTTGACCGCCTCCGCCGCCTTTGATGTGGCTGGCAATATCGCGTATGATCGTTCCTGCATTCAAGTCCCTCTCATTCACGACATCATCACTGATCGCCACAGAAATGGTCGGCTTTCCGCCAGCGCGGGAGGCAAATACACCGAAGAATGGCGCTTTCTCAGCTTTCAGTTGAAACGCAATGTCTTTGATGGCACTGGTGTCAAGAGGCAGTTCACCGATGAAGGTGTTCACGCCATTGATTTGTTCCAAATTGTTCACCAGTTCTTTTTTCGCTGCTTGGGCAGCTTGCGCCTTATGTGCCTCTTGTTCTTTGAGGAGAACGTTTTGCTTGCTCAACAAGTCACCGATGGCTTTGGCGATATCCTTGGGTGCTTTGAGCAATTCCTTGACTTGGTCGATGGTTGCGCGTTCTGCTTGAGCAGTTTCCAGCGCGGCAGCACCGGTGATGGCTTCGATCCGTCGAATGCCAGAGGCGACGGCAGATTCGGTGGTGATTCGAAATGTGCCAAGGGAGCCGGTGGCAGGGGAGTGCGTGCCTCCACAGAGCTCTTTGGAAGAGCCGAATTCAATCATGCGCACCTCGTCGCCGTACTTTTCGCCGAATAACATCATGGCGCCACTTGCCTCAGCTTCTTTCATCGAAATGGCGCGGTGTTCAATCAGCGGGTGGTTTTGAAGGATGCGCTGATTGACCAGGGATTCAACTTTTTGCAATTCTTCTGCTGTGACTTTCGAGAAATGCGAAAAATCGAATCGGAGTGCTTCCGCTTTGACCAATGAGCCTTTTTGCTCTACATGCGTTCCCAGCGTCTCGCGCAAGGCTTCGTGCAACAAGTGGGTGGCTGTGTGGTTTCGCTGGGTGTCATTCCGTGTGCTAGCGTTGACTTCCGCTTCAAAGGATGCCGATGGATCAGCAGGTAACTCGGTGACATAGTGCACCACAAGGTTGTTTTCCTTTTTCGTGTCGAATACCGCGATTGACTTGGTGTTTTCGTCCCCCGCGGATTTTAGGGTGCCCTTGTCTCCTACTTGGCCTCCACCTTCGGGGTAAAATGGGGTGCGATCCAACACGAGCTGGAAAAATTGTTTGTTCTTGGCAGTCACCGCCCGGTAACGAAGGATGCGGCAAGATGCCTCGAGCGTATCGTAGCCCACGAATTCACCGCTGGAATCAGGGTGGACTTCCACCCAGTCGTCTGTGCTCAATTTACCCGCAGCACGGCTCCTTTCTTTGGTGACTTGCATGGCCTTTTCAAACCCTGCTTCGTCCAGTTCAAATCCATTTTCACCAGCCATAAGTGCAGTCAAGTCCAATGGAAATCCAAACGTATCGTACAGTTCGAAGACAACGTCTCCGGGCAGACTTTTGGTCGAATTAAATTCCTTCATTCGCGCTTCTAGCCGCTCAATCCCTTTGGCCAAAGTGCGCAAGAAAGATTCCTCTTCTTCGTGAATGACACGCGCAATCAATGCCTGTTGGTTGCGCAATTCCGGAAATGCGTCACCCATTTGATGGGCCAAGGTTGGTACCAATTGATGCATGAAAGCATCCTGCAGGCCGAGGAACGAATACCCGTAACGAATGGCCCGGCGCAGGATGCGACGGATAACGTATCCCGCTCCAGTATTCGAGGGCAATTGACCATCCGCGATGCTAAAGGCCACGGCGCGTATGTGGTCGGCAATCACACGAAACGCGACATCCTGCTTCGAGTCAGAGCGCGTGTAAGTCTTGCCGCTCATTTCCGCTACTTGATTCAGCAAAGGGACAAAAACGTCGGTGTCATAGTTGGATTGTTTGCCTTGCAGCGCCATGGCAAGACGTTCAAATCCCATCCCTGTATCGATGTGTTGATGGGGGAGTGGTTTCAGGCTTCCATTGGCCATTCGATTGAATTGCATAAAAACCAAATTCCAAATTTCCACTACTTGGGGATGGTCTGCATTGACCAACTCTCGACCGGGTTGCTTGTCGCGTTCCGAAGCATCCCTCAAGTCAATGTGAATTTCCGAACATGGACCGCATGGACCGGTTTCCCCCATTTCCCAAAAATTATCCTTTTTGGATGCAGGAATGATTCGCTCTTGCGGCACCCATTGACTCCAGATGTCGGCTGCATCCTGATCTGCTTCCAAACCATCGGCTTTGTCTCCTTCGAAATAAGTGATATAAAGCGCGTCTTCGGGAAGTTTATAAACCTTCGTCAAAAGTTCCCAAGCCCAATCGATGGCTTCTTTTTTGAAGTAATCCCCAAACGACCAATTCCCCAACATTTCGAACATGGTGTGGTGGTAGGTGTCAACACCAACCTCTTCTAGGTCATTGTGCTTGCCGCTGACCCGCAAGCATTTTTGCGTGTCTGAAATCCGCGGGTGCACAATGGGGCTGTTCCCCAAGAAAAGGTCCTTGAATGGGTTCATGCCAGCATTGTTGAACATCAATGTGGGGTCGTCTTTGATCACCATTGGGGCAGAAGGCACGATTTCGTGCCCTTTGGAGGCAAAAAACTTC
>CAJQKK010000196.1 GCA_905478895.1 uncultured Flavobacteriales bacterium
CGATTTTAGGGCTGCAATGGCATCGGCAATCGGCTGGATGGTAAGGACCATGCCTGCGGAACCGCCGAAGGGCTCATCATCAATTTTCTTGTGCTTGTCGGTGCTCCAATCGCGGATATTGTGCACGACAATTTCGACCAGTCCCTTTTCTTTCGCACGCTTCACGATGCTGTCAGAAAAGGGCCCTTCCAAGAGACCCGGAACAGCTGAGAGGATATCAATGCGCATGGCGCGAAGGTACGGGTGACATCCCAGAGTCCATTCGATTTGGGAATTTCAGTGCAATCAAGTGCGCGAAGCGTTGTAAATTTGAAACGCACCTTTAAGAGGAGTTACGAAAACTGAGCAATGAAGGATCGAAAAGATTATCGAACGGTTGTGAGCCATCCGTTTCACGTGTTTAATGGCATCTTTCTAACGTTGCCATTGGATGGAATTCGCCAAACGGGTTTGCGCGTTCCACTGCTGCAAGAGAGCTGCGATAAAGGGTTAGCGGAATCGAAAGAGCCAAAGGAAATACTGGGTGATTTTTTCAAGAGTCAAGGATTGAGTTCACCATCGGACCAGGCCGACTTGATGTTTCGAATCATTCAGTACGTTGAGCGCCAAGTGGTCCTAGTGGACGCACTGGAAGATGCGCGTTACGCGCAATTGAATGACTTAGGGGGCGTGGAATCATTGCAGAGCTTTATGCAGCGCATTCGACGGCACGGGAAGGAGTCGGAATTGAAGGAAATCCTCGGCGATTATGCGGTTCGCGTCGTGCTGACGGCGCATCCAACGCAATTTTATCCAGGCAATGCACTTGCCATTATCACCGATTTGGCGAAGGCAATGGAAAACAATGACTTGGTGAGCATTCGCAAGTTATTGCATCAACTGGGATTGACACCTTTTTTCCAGTCCGAACCGCCGTCGCCCTATGACGAAGCCGTGCGTCAATCCTGGTACTTGGAAAATGTCTTTTATCATGCGGCGCCGGAACTTTACGGCCGTGTGGCCCAGACCTTGGACGACGCTTCAGCTGAGGCGCTCAGCGAGCAGCTGATATCCATTGGCTTCTGGCCAGGGGGAGATCGGGATGGTAATCCCTTTGTGGATGCGAAAACGACCTGGCATGTGGCGGAGCGATTGAGAATGACATTGCTTCGGTGTTACCGCCGTGAAATCAGAGACTTGCGCCGACGCATCACCTTCAAGCATGTTTCGTCCCAATTGGATCTTCTTCAAGATCAAATCGAATTCGCCATGTTGCATCCCGATGATCAGCGGCTGTCGGTGGTGTCTCTCTCCGAAAAACTGGAAGAGGTAGCGGTTTGGGTGGAAGAACACTCGAATGGGTTGTACCTCAGTAAGATTCGGGGGTTTCAATTCAAATTGAGGCTGTTCGGTTTGCACTTTGCTAGCTTGGACATTCGACAAGATAGTCGTGTGATCCAGAGCGCATTGCGCAGTGCATTGTCCGCTGGAGGATACGAATTGGCCGTCTATGAGGCCATGGCTCCCAGCGAAAAAGTTGATTTCTTAATGTCAGCAGACGTGCCCGCTGACGTGAATGGCTTGGATGAAGAACGCCACCAAGATGTTCTTGAATCGCTTCGCGTTATGGCACGCATACAGGATCACAATGGCCCGCGCTCATGCCATCGTTTCATCATCAGCAATTGCAGAGGAATCATTGATATCGCTGCCGTCGTTGGCTTGGCAAGAATGGCTGGTGTCTGGGAGAAGATGGAGTTGGATGTTGTGCCGTTGTTTGAAACCATTGATGACCTGGCAAATGCCCAATCGGAAGTGCAGTTGATGTATGCACACCCCATTTATCGGACACACCTCAGCACAAGGAAGGAAAAGCAGACGGTGATGCTTGGATTCTCAGACGGAACAAAAGACGGAGGCTATTTGCAGGCAAACTGGTCCATTTACCAGGCGAAAAGGCGCTTAACCGAACTTTCACGATCTGCCGGTGTGACGGTGCTCTTTTTTGATGGCAGAGGCGGGCCACCCGCGCGTGGAGGCGGAAATACCCATCGCTTCTATGCTTCGTTGGGGTCAGACGTCGAAAACACCGAGATCCAAACAACGATTCAGGGCCAGACGATCAGCTCCAATTTTGGCATCCCCAAATCTGCGGGCTTCAATTTGGAATTGCTTCTGACCGCCGGTTTGCAAAGTCGCCTCTTTGAAGATGCCCAGACTGAATTGTCCAGCACACAATCGGATTTAATGCAGGAGCTGGGGCAATTGAGTTATGAGCATTATGCGAAACTAAAAGCGCATGAGCAATTCATGCCTTACCTATCGACCTGGGGAACGCTGAAGTATTACGGTGAAACAAACATTGGGAGCCGTCCAACGAGTCGGGCCAAAAAAGGGGAACTGACGTTTGGCGATTTGCGGGCCATCCCATTTGTGGGGTCATGGACCCAGTTGAAACAAAATGTTCCAGGATTTTTCGGGCTTGGTCAGGCTTTGGCTCATTTGGATTCACTCGGGCGATTGGGCGAAGCGTCTGATTTGTATGCGCAAAACTCCTTTTTCAGGGCATTGGTGGAGAATAGCATGCAGAGCATGGTCAAGAGCGACTTCAGGCTTACGGCACACCTGGAGCACGATGCTCAATTTGGAGGAATCTGGCAGTTGATCCATGAGGAATACAAACGCA
The DNA here is from genome assembly GCA_905478895.1 of uncultured Flavobacteriales bacterium. Classification (GTDB taxonomy): domain Bacteria; phylum Bacteroidota; class Bacteroidia; order Flavobacteriales_D; family Sanyastnellaceae; genus UA16. Next base: position 2,666 of record CAJQKK010000196.1, read on the forward strand.
CAAAGCACTATTTGCTCCAAATTACAGGGCAATCTGAATTGATGGAGCGCAACCCACATATTCGAGAAAGCATCGCACTGCGTGATGGCATCATTCGTCCTTTGTTGGTCATTCAACATTTCGCCTTGGGAGAGATTGAAAGGGGACAAAGCAATGGCGGTTGGGACCAAGACGTGTTGAAACGCTTGGTGATTCGATCAATGTTTGGCATCATTAACGCGAGCCGCAACGCAGTCTGAGGCGGAAGCAAGCGCATCGGCAGTGATGGCATAAAAAAGGCGGGCCAAATGGCCCGCCTTCTTTTGTCAGTATCCGTGTGGTTAACGGAGGCCTTTGACCAAGTCCATTTCGTTGATCAAATTGTCGGCACCAGCAAACTTGTCCAAGATCCAGAGGACATAACGAATGTCCACAGAGATGGTGCGTTGCAATTCATCTTCAAAAGCGATGTCTCCACTCATGGCCTCCCAGTTGCCGTCAAAAGCGCAGCCGATCAGGTCGCCATTGGCATCCATGACGGGCGAACCGGAGTTGCCACCCGTGATGTCCGTACCGTGGATGAAGCATACGACTAATTCGCCAGACGCATCCGCATACGGACCAAAGTCACGGCTGCGAATCAAGTCATCTAAGGCATCGGGGACGACGAATTCAGGGTTCGTGTTGTCCTTTTTCTCCAAAACGCCGTTTGCAGTAGTGATAAAGTCATAGTTGACTGCATCAGCCGCCTTGTATGGCGCTACAGCACCGTAGGTGAGACGCATGGTGCTATTGGCGTCCGGTGCAATGGCACGATCAGCGTCCATTTCACGGAGCCCCTTCACAAAGAGGCGGTAGCCGCGGTTGAACTTCGCTTCAGCGGGATTGGCCATCCCTGCGAAATACGTCTGGATCGCACTGTTGCCAACAATGATGGCCAAATCCTTGTCCATCACCTTCTGGGACGGATTGGCAATGAAATTCGCGCATCGATCTGCATCAACCAAAAAGCTCTTCGCGTACATTTTGTCCGCATAGCGACCGAAATCATCCTTGTATTTGTCCGCAACCGTTGCGAAGAAGGAGGGGTGGTACGCAGGGTCGATATCATCGCGAAATTTGGTCATTAAATTGACGAACAAATCTCGGTCAGTGGCTTGATCGTATTCACGGAAATGTCCCTGGATGTAGTTGGTCATCGCGGCTTGCGTCCCGGCAACTTCCTCAGGGTCTTCACTGAATAGGCCGGCGGCCATTCGGTAAAAACGGAATGCAAATAATGAAATGTCGCAGCCGATGAGCCCGGCCTCGAGGGCATAGACTTTTCCGCGCACGGAGGCATCGGTTTCATCGTAATAGGTGCTGATCATATCGAGCGTCCCCTCGAACTCTTTCGCTCGTTCCGGGGTCTCCGTCATCCACGTTCGAAAACGGCTTTCAAGCTGCTGTTTTTGGGTTTGAACATCCAATCGCTTAAGTCCTTTGGATTGGCCAATGTAGTACTTCCAATAATTAGCGGTTTGTGCGTATTTCGCCGCGTATTGAATCCGAACGGCCGGATCGGCATCCATGTGCTTCTTCATGGTTTTGAGCTTCATGTCACGAACTTCCACCACCGATGGGTTATAAAGGTCCAACGCTTGTTCGATGCCCCAGCTGCTCAGAAACCGATCGGTGCTTCCGGGGTAGCCCATGACCATGGTGAAGTCGTCTTCCGAGACACCATCCATGGAAATGCGCAGGTGGCGCTTCGGCTGGAATGGAACATTGGATTCGCTGTAATCGGCTGGCTCATTTTCTTCATTCGCATAAATCCGCAGCATGGAGAAGTCTCCTGTGTGCCTCGGCCACATCCAGTTGTCTGTGTCACCTCCGTATTTCCCGACGCTTTCGGGTGGAGCAGCCACGAGGCGAATGTCCCGGTACGTTTTATACTCAAACATGTAGAATTCGTTGCCGTAATAAAAACTCTTCAAATCGAGTTCTTTATTGCCTTCTGGATTCATTTCGGCCATCAGCGCTTTGCGTGCTTCTCCGATGGCGGCATCGCGCTCATCTTCGGTCATTTCGTTGGTGACATCAGCGAGCATTCGCTCAGTAACATCGTCAATGCGCACCAAAAAGCTGATGACAAAATTGTCAATGTTCATTTCCTGGTCGAATGCCTTGGCAAAGAATCCGTCCGTTAAATAATCATTTTCGGTTGAACTGAATCCTTGGATTGCATCATATGCGCAGTGGTGATTCGTCAAAACTAACCCCTGAGAAGAAATGACCTCGCCTGTGCAGGAACCGCCATTGAGTCGGACAATTGCATCCTTCAAAGAGGCATTGTTGATGTCGTAAATTTCTTCTGCTGTGAGGTTCAATCCCATGCCTTGCATTTCAGCCATGGTGATTCGATTGAGCATGTTGACGATCCACATGCCTTCATCGGCTTGTGTTTTCAATCCTGGAAGCATCATGCTAACAGCCAGGAGTATGAGTGTGATTTTTTTCATGTTATCGATTTGGTTTCATTCAATTGCAGCCCAGTTGGTTTCGTCTAAGACGGTTTGAAGGGCGGTGTAGAGGTTGTTCAGGTCGGGTCCTCCATAGCGTACTTTCACCCGCTTGCCATTGACTTCGGTAATGGTTGCAGGTAAATCAGTAACACGCGGATTGTCGTATTCACTTTGCAGTGATGCATAATTAGCGGCTTCGGCAGCAGCGTGAATTGCTTGCGCGTGCTGCGCGGCTTGTCCTGGAGAAAGTTGTCCGGAATAATGACCGAGTTCCAATGAGGCGAGCGGGCCATCAGAGAATGGTCGAATCAAGTGGAGCGTCAATGAGTTGTCCTCCTTCCAATTGAATTTAAAGGCAGGGCATCGGCCAAAGCATGCCGTCTTTTCGAAGCAAATGGGCGCGTGAATGACTTCCGTCTTCATTTGACTTTCGCCATTGCCCGCCATTGCGTTGTCCAGGGACTTTTGGATTCGATAGCTGACACAACTGGTCGAGCTGATAAGCACCAAAAACAGCAGTACAATGGGAGTCAACTTCATTTCTTTCGGCCTTTCTTGGCTTCCTTGATGTCCTTGGTTTTGGCCAATTGTTCTTTTTGCATTTGCTCGAGACGCTCCTGGAATCCAGACTTCTTCTTGGGCTTGGCCTTGTTCTCCTCAATCTTCGCTCGAATTTTATCTTCATCGATCAGGAATGCCTTGATGGCCAGCATTTGGCCCATGCTGATGATGTTCGCTGCGAGATAATAAAGGCTCAAACCAGATGCGAATCGATTGAAGAAGAAGAGCATCATGAAAGGAAACATCTGCTGGATGACCTTCATGTTTGGCATGCCTGGTTGCTGCGGTTGTGGCGGTTGGTTCGCCATCGTCATGCGCATATAGAAGAATGTGGAGGCCGCCATGAGTATGGTGAATCCGCTTACGTGAGCACCGTAAAAGGGTATGCTAAAGGGGAGATCCAATATGCTGTCAAAGGCTCCGAGGTCATCGGCCCACAGAAAGGATTGTCCTCGCATGTCAATGTTGGCTGGAAAGAACCGGAACATCGCATAGAGAATGGGCATTTGCAGCAATCCGGGCAGACAACCTGCCAGTGGATTGACACCGGTTTGGCGGTAAAGTGCCATGGTGGCCTGTTGTTTGCCCATGGCATCATCTCCATGCTTCTCGGTAAGTGCATCAATTTCAGGTCGGAGCACGCGCATTTTGGCGGAGGACATGAAGTTTTTCCACGTAATCGGGCTCAGGGCCAATTTGATGATCAAGGTGATGATCAGGATAATGATTCCGGCGGAAACGAAATACTGGCTCAAGAGCTGGTAGAGCGGCAGGATAGCATTTCGATTTACCCATCCAAAAATCCACCATCCGTAATCAATGATGCGATCAACTTCGCTCCAACCCGTGGCAACCAGAGCGTCTTGTTCATTGGGGCCGAAATAGAAATTGAACGTTGCACCGGATTGGCCGCCCAATTCGGTGGCTTCAAAAGGCAAAAGGGCGGCATACTGCATCGTCACCGTAGAATCTTCCTCTGGCACGGTTGTCGTAAGCTTAGAGCCTGTTAAAAACCCTTCAGGGGTAGAGACGATGGCCGAAAAGAAGTTTTGTTTGAACGCAATCCACTCAAGTGATGTTTCGGCTTCAAATTCATCTGCACGACCGTCATTTAGGTAATATCGACCTTGGTCATTTTCCTTGTAATAGATGCTGCTGTGCTGCCGTTCCCATTCCAGTCCTTTTTCGTTCGTCACACCTTGTGCGGTCCATGCAAGGGCAAATTCGTCCCCGAGGCCGTATCCAAAGCCTTCGAAACTTAAGTCAGAATCCAAGCGATTGCCAATAAGGGTATGTTGCCAACGGATGGATTTGCCAGCGCCGTTGGATGAAACCAGTACCAATGCGTCGTTTGTTTGCCTCTCCACTTCGAAGTGGAATTCGCTTAGTGAGAGCGGACGATTGACTTCGTTAAAATCGAACAATACGCTTACTTCGCTCTGGTCGGGCTCCCACAAAGTGACAGGTTCCTCCGTTCCATATCGGTTGTACTTTGGAAGCAGAGCAATGTAGGGTGTGCCTCCTCGGCTGGTGAATTGAACGGTTAAGTCCTCATTGCCTAATTCGAATGTTTGGTCTTGGCCAACTGCAGCCATGGCCAACGAACCGAATCGCTGTTCCAACTTGGGATCCATTGCCGCGGTGTCTGCCGCTGACGGGGCCGAGGCCTCTTCTTGACGCAGCGTGGCTTGAAATGCTTCTTCTTCCACCTGCAGCAAGCTGTCTTTTCGTGCTTCTTCTACAAGCCGTTCTTGTTCAGCAATGGCCGCGTTTCGTTCTTCCTCAGAAGGGGTGGAATACCAGATGTACCCGACATACAGGACCACCATCAAGATGATTCCGGTGATTTGATTTTTATCCATAAGCGAGGGTGAAGATAAGGGGATTCAAATGGAAGTGAATGGGATTGTGGATGGAGTGTTTACCATTGTTCATGCCCAGGTGCAAGCCAAAGACCGTGATGCTTCATGTAGGATTCCACTACGTCTCGAACGCAGCCTTTTCCGCCACCTTTGGGGCTGATATAGTGACAAGCTTCCATCACTTCCGTTGCGGCGTCTGCCGGACAGCAGGAGAGACCGACGCTCCGGAGGACAGGCAAATCAGGCAAGTCGTCTCCCATGTAGACTACTTCTTCCAAGGAAAGATTCATTCGCTCGCAAATGCCATGCAACACTTCCATTTTGCTGTGGCTTCCCATGTGCACCTCCTGCACTCCAAGGTACCGCATTCGTGTGCCGACACTTTCCTCTTTTCCGCCGCTGATGAGTGCAATATCAATGTTTTGTTTTCGTGCCCATTGCACGGCGAAACCATCCCTGGCATTGGCCGAACGTAGCATGTGCCCTTCGGTTGTGATGATGATTTGTCCATCAGTGAAGACCCCATCGTAGTCAAAGGCGAGCAATTTGATGGGTTGGAGTTGTTCCGGGGAGAGGGTCATGGCGTTGGTTGCTTGGGATCGATATGGAATGATTGAATGCTTGCGCTCAGCGCACGATAGACAGGCTGAAATTCGGGGTGCAGATCCAGCAATAATTGATGTGCATCGAGCACTGATATATCGTTGCGCATGGCGGGACCTGTCTGGTTTTTTTTGGAGGTTCCAGCAATCCCTTGCTCTACCACCCGCGCCGCAATGGGCCGAAACAAGTCCCATGACAGTGAGGCGCGCTGACAGAGTTCTTGTGCAATGGCGAAACAATGGTTTGTGAAATTGGCCGCGAATACAGCTGTTAAGTGCGCTGTTTGGCGCTCCGTTTCGTGGAGCTCGTGTATCTCCGATGCGATGAGCTCGCCAAAGCTGAACATTTGATCGCGCACCTCAAGGCTGCACGAAAGAGCCATGGGATAGCTTGGAGCGGATTTGTCTTCCTCGTCAGCTATGCTTTGAATGGGCCATAAAACTCCTCCCGGCCGGTTCGGATTGGGAAGGCATCCGCTGAAGTGGATCACCAATGGCCCTTCGGGCAACTGGTGGATGGTTTCAAGAACGGCATCATCTGACACGGCGACCAAGATGGCGTCAACATGTCCCGGAATTTTACCTGCATCCGATAAAAGCAATGCGTTTTCATCTGCGAAACCAGCGGGTAAAATGGCGGAGCGATTGCAGAAAGCAAGGATTTGAATTCCTCGCTTTTGCCATGCCGTTCCGAGTGCCTTTGCGACGTTGCCTTTTCCAATCAGTGCGACTGTTCGAATGCCATCCATGCCTTTTTAGATTGGGCGTTTTGGATTGGTTTTCTCATCCCTTGTCCATCGCGCATAGACGGCCATGCCAGATCCGATGGCCATCAAAATACAGCCCAACCAGAGAACATTGATCAATGGAAATAAAACAGCCTGCATGACCACGAAGTCTCTCCGCACGGATAGGTGTTCCCAAATGGTCATTTCCAGTGTTTCTTCATTCGGATCAAACGACTCAATGCGCATTTTGATGCCGAAGTCTTCCGCCTCGTACATGTCGGGAATGACCAAGCTGTCACGAACGATATACAGCGGTTCAAAGTTGGATAGATCTGTTTGGTTTTTGAGTTGCACACAAGCTGCAATGGCCAAGTCCTTGAGGAGCAACCCCCGATCAGGCTTTTCACCATCAGCAATGGCGCGCAGGCTATCCACGGTGAGAAGTGAATGGCCGATGAGCATGCTGTCGCCAACTTGCATGGTGTGAGACCTTCCGCCCATCCAACCTTCTTCATCGGTTTCAGGTGGAGTTACGCGTCCCCATTTGATGTGGGTGTAAAGGTCGCGATGCAACCAGTGCCGCGTGTCCGGTTCGGGCGCATTGCCCATTTGTTCATTCAGCTGAATCCGGGGTTCCAACGTGAATTGCTTCGTTCCCGGTACGCCAGACTCCCAAAGCTTCGCGGTTTTTGCTTGGCGTTCGTTTGGAAAAGGAATGAACATCCAATGATCCTCCATGTCATCGGTGAACAATTCCGAGGCTTCATGATCTTCGAGGGCTTCGAATACCATGCCATCAAAAAACACGACTTCTCCGGGAGCGTAAACCCGAGGCTGTTGATCGAAGTAATCCATTCGGAACTTGACGTGGATTCCTTCGGTGTAGCGATCCCGGTAACTGACGAAGTATTCGCCCATTTTGAGCGTATCCCCCTCCATGATGAGCAAATCCTCTCGGTTGTTGAGCGATTCATTCAAGGTGCTGATGTCACCAATTTGGTTCTGAGAAATGATGTTCTTTTGGCTCGTACTCAGCACGGCACCAAAAATGACCAGTCCAAATCCCACATGTGCGAGCGGTGAGCCAATTTGCTTCCATTTTCCTTTGCCCAATTGCAGTATGTAATCTGCGTTTGACGCTGTTGCAAAGAGGGCAGCGAACAGCAGTGCGACGCGGGGGACTTCCCACCATTCAAAGGCAAATTGCCAGAGTACACCCGCTGTCAGTAATACCGCAACCAGCAAGGGGATGAACAACTTGCGCATCACCACCTGGATATTCGTGTGCTTGTACTTCAGCCATTGTGCGAATCCGACACCCAACATGATGAGCACAGCCAATGGAACTTGCACCAAATGGTATGTGCGATCCAAGTCCGTACCAGGAGCGAGATTGTGCGCGCTGAGGTCCCGAAGAAAATCGCTATCAAGGCTGTTGCCTAGGCGGGACAGTGCACCGCTCCAAGGTTCTAGAAATGCGTTGAAAACGGGGAGGCTCGTTTGCCACGTGATGTGCGCAGCGCTGACGAGCAGGAGCAGTGCTCCTACAAACATCCAGAAATCACGGCTCCAAATGGAGTCTTCTTCTTCGGTACGTTCAATGTCCTTGCGATAGGCTTTGACTGCAGCGGCAACAAGGACCAGTAAGAATCCCGTCAGTGCTTCAATGACATATCCTTTTAGGCAGATTATGACTAGAATGCCAATGGCGATAAGGGCGCGGTTCCTCCACACTCCGGGACGCAAGAGCATGAGGTGTCCCAGGGCTAAGAACGACAAGAGATAGACCAGGAGTTGGGGCAAGATGCCGCTGTCGACAAAGCTGTGTACAGAGGTGTCTCCAAGAATGCCTGATTTCGTCAGGAAAGTGCTGTAAAGCACCAGCAAGAACGAAATGAGAATGAAGTAATAGGTGCTAAAAAGGGCAAGTGGTTTCTGGCGATTTCGATTGATCAACAACAAATGACCACCTGCTACGGTGGTTAACCAAGGAACGAGTGAGGAATTTTCGACCGGATCCCAGGCCCAAAATCCACCAAAGCTGAGTGCTTCATAAGCCCAAGCACCGCCCATCAATATACCTGTACCGAGGATTCCGATGGTGAAAAAGGACCAACGCAATGCAGGACGCATCCACGAGCGGTCTTCCCGATCTGCAAGACCTGCGATGGCATAGGCGAACGGGACGGAAGTAGCCGCGAATCCGAGAAAAAGAGTAGGAGGGTGGATGGTCATCCAGTAATTCTGGAGCAGAGGATTAAGCCCTTGACCATCTTCGAACAAAGGAAACGCTGTGAGGTAATCAGCACGCGCTGTCCAAGGCAAACCCGCGTATTGGGGCGCATCCCGAAGCAGCAAAAATGGATCAAGTCCCAATTGGAATTCGCCGAAGTAAATGCCCAATATCATGGAGGTCAAGAAGACTTGGATGGCGCTTAATGTTGCCATGGCAGGGCCAGTCCATTTCGTCTCTTTGCGAAGGAGAATCAGCCCCAATACGTTGTGCCAAAACATCCACAACAGAAACCCACCTTCTTGTCCGCCCCAAAATGCGCTAAAGATGAAGCGCATCGGCATCGCGTTATTCAAGTGCTTCCAAATGTATTGGAATTCATAGCGGTGGAATCCAAACAGGACAAAGACGAGCGCGATTACGGCGAAAGTGGAAATGGCGTGGATTTGAAAAGAGCGCTTGCCCCAATCGTTCCATCCCTTCAAGAATGATATGACTGCTGCTAGTGCAGAGGCAAATGCCAGAGCGACCAAAAATCTACCTGTCCAGGCTAGCAAGGTCCATTCTCCGATGTAATCGATGTCCATTATGAGCTTGAATCGCCTGCCTCATCCATGAGGACATGATTGCTTTCGTTGTATTTCGAAGGGCATTTCATCAGCATTTCAGTCGCATGAAACGCTCCGTCAATCATGGATCCATACAAGTCGATGGATTCACTGTTTTCGAGACCCGTCGGCTTGGCTTTTTCCAAAATGATTCGGCACGTTTTTCCGTCCCGATCTTCCATCCAAAAGACCGTTTGCCCGGGATCGACAATAGGATCGTAAATGACCGGCTCCTCGCGAACAAGAGTTCCGGATATTTTGCATTCTTCTCCCGGCTCTTTGGAAGCTTCTGCAAACCCAACTGAGCGGCTTGTACTGGTGAAAGTAGCGATGAAGGTTCCAACCAATATTGCGACAAACAACAAGCTCATGATGTGGGTCCTCTTCATGATGGCGCTGAATTTTTTGAATCCAACTTTGCTTCCAATTGCTTGAGGCGCGCCTCAGCCCGCCACATCCAAAGGCCAAATCCAACCAGAAGGATCAAGGCCACTGCCAGTACGACCAGCGCCTTTCCACTGCCGAAAAACCATCCTTCTAAGGGGTGGCTCTGAACCAGAATAAGATTCAATGCGTTCATTTTATTTTTTTGTTCAAGCGGGTGATGCGCATGTTGATTCGGTGCATCCAGAGGCCAATGAGAATCCAGCCGATGACGGCGGGATAGAATGCAGCACGCAATGCACTGTCCAAATCATACGAGTTGAAACCAGGGTTTCCTCCTTTGCCGGGATGCAGGCTTTCTGTGAACCGTGGCAACACCATAAGGAGGATGATGAGAATGACAAACGCGAATAAGTTGTATACAGCACTCAAGCGAGCTCGGAGGGCAGCACTTTCGAGGCTGTTGCGTAAAACCATGTATCCAGAATAGACCAGCACCGTGACCAAAGCCCCATTAAGTTGCGGATCATCAACCCACCAAGCGCCCCATGTGAAACGCGCCCAAACGCTGCCCGTGACCAGCCCTAGAATCCCAAAAAGCAAACCGACCCTGACAGCCGACTCCGCTTTTTCGTCCTCTGCGGTCGCTCGAGCGGAAGCCAGTTGTTTGATGGAGGCGACAAAAGCGATTCCCATCAGTACAAACATGGTAAACCACATGGGAACATGAAGCATCAAATTCCGGATGGATTCTAAAATGCGGGGTTGGTAGGGGAAGTGAAACGGTAAGTCAGCCTCGAATTCTTCAATATCGATGCCAGAAAGGCTGATGGACTCATCGATAAACCGATCCGACAAAAACAAGCCATTTTCCAGCAGCAACGTGCCGTCCACAGAATGGTTGGTCAAGACATCCCAAGATTTTGAGGGCACGGAATAGGGAAGGGTTAAACCAATACGAGCGTGGGTGTCATCCAGGACTTCCATCACCTCCAACCGAGCCAAGTTGGCTTTCGACCGAACCAGCACCTGCAAATCTTCCGGATTCTCGCTCCAATGTGTCCCGAATCCTGTCAAAACGTACTCGGGCACTTTTCGATCCAAGTCATTGGACATGGCGGTATCGCCAGTACCTCGGAGCTCCAACAATCCCGGGCCCATGGGGACCGCGAATACGAGAACCAAGACACAGGCAATCAGGATAAAACCTCCAATTTTCCAAATGTTGTGAGCCATCTGCTTTTAATCGCTCCAAAGATAAGGGAACAGGATGAAGCCCAATGCCCCAAAACCACCACTTAATGTTCCCAAAAAAAGCAAGTTGTGCGCGGTGTCTGCAAAGGATATTCCGTTAAGGATATCCATGCCATAGCGCGTTGCAATCAAGATGACCGGAATGATCAGAGGCAACCCTAGAACCGCAATCAATCCAAAACCTCCATTCGCCCGCACGGCTAATGCTTGAATCATGGCGAGTAGCGAGGCCAGCGCAATGGAAGTGAACAGCATGCCCATGAAAAAATAGACCGCTTGCATTCCGTTGAGGTGTTCAGTGCCTAAAAACAAAGTGAAGGCGATGAAAACGATGCTGCTCATTCCGCAAAGAAGCAAACTGAAAAATGTAAAGCGTGCCAAAACCCATTCTTGC
>CAJQKK010000197.1 GCA_905478895.1 uncultured Flavobacteriales bacterium
ATTCTTGGCTTCATCTTTTCCTTCGCTGCAGTGGGTGCATCGCTGGCCAACGTAGTTGGTCTTGAATCGGAGGTTTACGCTACCTCTGATTATGGCATTACGCATCGGCTTTATGTCACCTTTGATGGTTCTGGTGATGAGTTGGTTGCGATATATGGAACAGTTGGGGAAAACGAAAATTCTCCGCTTTCGGTTCTATCCTCCGCGCCCATCTTCAATTCCACCCTGGGAACCAATTTTGGAGAAGGCATCAACCCCGTCTTCTTCGGCGCTTTCCCGGAAGTAGAATTCGACAGTTGGTTTACCATAGGCACGTCAGACAATTCCGGATCAGGTGGTGTGAATTCAGTGGGCATGGAATCCTACTTAGCGGATTTCAACAATGGCGATGGGTTCACTGTAGAATCATTCACGGGAGCATCGTGGTTTGTTATTCCCGGTGCATCGGCAGATGCCATTTCGGGTGCTGATAATCGCGTCTTGATTGCGCAACTCACTACGAATGGCGTGGTGGACGTAGTGATCAATGTGCAGAGCGATGATGCCGCTGGAAACACGAGCAATACGACTGGATTGACGTTATCATTTCCACAAATAGAAACAGGGTGTATGGATGCAGACGCATGCAACTACAACCCCTTGGCAGAATTGGATGATGATTCGTGTGCTTACCCGGGAGACACTTGCGACGATGCTGATACCAATACCATTGGAGACGTATATTCCGAAAACTGCGCGTGCGTGGGAGAAACAGTGGTCGAAGGTTGCACAGATAATTCGGCTTGCAATTTCAACCCGGAAGCAAACCAGACGGACTCGTCGTGTTACTTTGAAGGAGATTCTTGTGATGATGGCGATGCCACAACCGGAGGAGACGTGTACAACGCGAACTGCTCGTGTGAGGGATTTGATATTGTTTTTGGGTGCACCGACGCAGGGGCTTGCAACTATGAAGAGGCGGCAGAGGCCTCCGATGGTTCTTGTGTTTTTCCCGGCGACGCTTGCGATGATGGATTGAACAACACCCTCAACGATGTTTACCAAAGCGATTGCAGTTGTTCGGGTGACTTGGTTCCCACGGGTCCTGCTGGATTGGACTACGAAGTCTACACCACATCCGAATATGGAACCACCTATCGTGTATTCGCAACCTTCGATGCTCCGACGAATGAACTGATTGCCGTCTACGGGACGCAAGCAGCTCCACTCTCGATTGCCACTACGACCTCTTTTTTCAATTCAACCTTGGGTGCGAATTTTGGTGAAGGGATAAATCCGCTCTTTTTTTCCGCGTTTCCAGAGGTTGAATTTGACAGTTGGTTCACGATTGGATCGTTCGATAATACGGGGTCAGGAGGGGTGAATTCAGTCGGGATGGAGTCTTATTTCACAGCTTTCAATGCGGGCAATGGCTTCACCATTGATACGTTTATTGGAGGCTCTTGGTTTGTTGTTCCTGGAGCTTCAGCAGATGCCATTTCAGGCGAAGACAATCGGGTTTTGGTCGCGCAACTGACCACGGATGGAGTGGTGTCGCTGACCATGAACTTTCAATACGATGATTTGGAAGGAAACTCAAACAATACAGATGGGGTGACGCTCTCATTCCCCGAAGTGGCTGCAGGATGCACGGAAGAGGAGGCCTGCAACTATGATGCTGATGCTGAGGCCAATGATGGCAGCTGCTCGTATCCTGGGGATGCCTGTGATGATGGTGATTCGGGCACGATGAATGACATGTACGACGCGAATTGCGGTTGCGAAGGGGAGGTCATCATAGCGGGATGTACAGAATCAGCTGCTTGCAACTACGATCCCTTGGCCAATGTGAACGATGGCTCATGTGCATCTATAGACGAATGTGGTGTTTGTGGTGGAGATGGCATCGCAGAAGGTGCTTGCGATTGCGAGGGCAATGGTCCAGAAACCTATTATTCATGCGAAGGGGTTTGTTTGAATGATGTTGACGGAGATGGCATTTGTGACGAACTCGAAATTCCGGGATGTACGGATGAATTGGCTTGCAACTACAATGAAGATGCGACCGATGACTCTGGCGACTGCAATTATCCAGATGATTTGTATGATTGCGATGGCAACTGCGTCAATGACTTAAATAACAACAACCTCTGTGATGAATTGGAAACCTTTGGGTGCACTTCTGAAACAGCAGACAACTACGACCCTGAAGCACTGACGGATAACGGTACGTGCCAGTGGTTGGACGGACTGGTCGAATCTTTGAGCTATGAGGTGTACGCCGAGGATGGAGTAGAAGGGACGACAACGTATCGCCTTTATGCCAACTTCAGCAGTGATGACATCGAGGTGATTGCGGCATATGGCACGAATGCTGCACCTTGGCAAATGACGCCAAGCTCTTCCTTCTACCAAGATCCATTTGGTACGCCTTTGGCCGGCGGTATCAACCCCGCTTTCTTTGGAGCGTTTCCTTCGCTGGAATATGACACTTGGCTCGCTTTGGGTGCTGCTCCTGGAGATCCCGATGGAACAAATGCAGCAGGCATGGATGCTTTCTATGCCGCTTTTGAGGCGGGAGGCGAACTCAACGTCAATACCTTCTTAGGAGGCTCCATCTTCGTTATTCCCGGCCAATCGACCCAAACGGTTCCTGTCGATGGGAAGGTCCTGCTTGCGCAAGTCACCACAGATGGCACCACGGAAGTGCTTTATAACCTCCAGATTCGAGACGCTGATGACCAGTCTGCTGAAATCGTTGGCATGGAGTTGACCTTCCCGCAGGTTGAGGTCACAGGCAATGGCTGCACGGACATTGAAGCATTGAATTATGATCCAGGAGCCTTGTTGGATGATGGAACATGTGAATACCCCGAGCCGAGTTACACGGGATTGACGTTTGAGCAGGTTGCAATCAATGAGCCGGTAGCAGGAATGAGAACCTTCCGGGTATACGCCAACTTCACAAATCCGAATGATCAGCTCACCGCAGTTTTTGCTCAACAAGGCAATCCGATGAGCATCACTACCACCTCTTCGTTCTATCAAAATATACTCGGTGGCGCATTTGCGAATCAGATCAATCCATTTGTTTTTGATGTTGATCCAGATGCGGCGTACGATAGTTGGCTCACCATTGGTGGGGAGGACGTCAATGTGAACTTGTCTACTATAGGACTTGATGATGCTGCGGAAGCGTTCGAAGCAGGAGGTGCATTTGCGGTGGACAATGACCTCGGAGGAAGTTGGTTCGTCTTACCAGACACGGAGCCATTGGCTTTTCCCGATGTCGATGGCCGCGTGCTCATCGCTCAGCTGACCACGAGCGGTCAAGTCAATCTTGAAATCAATCTGCAGTACCGTGCACAGGACGGGTCAAATCCACAAGCTTTGGCCCAAACATTGGTTTTCCCGGATCTCAATTTTGGTTGTACCAATGAAGAGGCCTGTAATTTTGACGAAGAAGCAGAGGAGGATGATGGAAGTTGCTTTTTGCCGGAACTCTATTATGATTGTGACGGAGAATGCAACAACGATACGGATGGCGATGGCGTTTGCGATGAACTTGAAGTTTCCGGCTGTACCAACCAAGAAGCGGACAATTACAACAGCGCCGCAACGGACGATGATGGTTCATGTGAATTTTTGGGCTGCACCAACGAGGGAGCTTGCAACTACGACCCTGCGGCCAATGTGAATGACGACTCGTGTGTATTCCCAGAATTGTTCTACAATTGCGCAGGCGAGTGCAATAACGACAGCGATGGAGATGGCGTCTGCGATGAGCTCGAAATATTGGGTTGCACGGATATGGATGCTGCCAATTACAATGACAACGCCACTGACGACGATGGTTCATGCGAATTTCCAGGATGTACCAATCCGGATGCAGAAAATTTCGATCCTGAAGCCAATGTGGATGATGGCTCTTGCATCGCTCCAGGCTGCATATACCCGAACGCCGCCAATTTCAATCCGCTTGCCTCGTATGATGACGGTAGCTGCTCTTTCGAAGGTTGCACTGACGCAACAGCCAATAACTATTGTGCACTAGCCTTGGTAAACGATGGTTCATGCACGTATGACGTGTTGGGTTGCACCTATGCAGAGGCAGACAACTACGCGCCAAATGCCAATGTGGATGATGGTTCGTGTGAATTGCCGGAAGGCGAGGTTGACTGTCCATTCGATATAGATGGCAATGGCTTGGTGGGTTCTGCAGATTTACTTGAATTCTTAGCGGCTTACAGCTACCCTTGCCCGTGATATAAGAAAGATGTGCCAGAAAGCCGCGCCTGATAAGGTGCGGCTTTTTTTATGCGTCATCATTTGAGTGTAAATTAGACACCAAGTAATCGCTTGAAACAACAATTCGATGAAGCAATCAAAAAGCCGTTTGTCCTTCTGGCAAATCTGGAACATGAGTTTTGGATTTTTGGGTATACAGTTTGGTTTTGCGTTGCAGGGGGGGAACATGTCGCGCATTTTCCAAACGCTTGGTGCAACACCGGATGAACTTCCGGGGCTTTGGATTGCGGCTCCCTTGACAGGGCTTTTGGTACAGCCGATCATCGGATATATGAGCGACCGCACGTGGCATCCGCGCTGGGGGAGACGCCGTCCATTCTTTTTGGTTGGTGCCATCCTGAGTTCCTTTGCCCTGTTTTTCATGCCATTCAGTTCGGCCCTGTGGATGGCAGCGGGCTTATTGTGGATTCTGGATGCTTCCATTAACATTAGCATGGAACCCTTTCGCGCATTGGTGGCGGACAAGCTACCAGAAGGTCAGCGAAATTTTGGGTTTGTAATCCAGACGCTCATCATCGGCATCGGCACATGGGTCGCCTCCAATTTGCCTTGGATGGTCACGCGGCTGGGAGTTTCCAATGAAGCGC
>CAJQKK010000198.1 GCA_905478895.1 uncultured Flavobacteriales bacterium
AAAGCTTAGTTTGATTCATGGAAAACGGACCATCCGAAAAGGTGGTCCGTTTTTGTGTTGTACCTAAGTCGCTTGTGGGTTTGAACCGATCAGCCCTATTGAATGATAATAAATATTATGTTAAATAGGATTGGGAAGCATAGAATCGCCGAAAAAAAAGGGACTCCGAAGAGTCCCCTATAATTTTCTGGAAATAAGAAAGGCTTTATTTCAATAGCCCGCTCATTTTTAGCATAAGTTCATCTTGCCCTGTTCTCGCATAGATGTCCCGCAATGAGCGGATGGTGTCGATGTCCTCAGCATTGGCTACGTGCGCAGCTTCAAGAAATGGGCGTGCTTGGGTAAACATTTCTTTTGCAGCGTCCTCCAAACCTTTTTGCTTGGCGCTCTCCGCTTTGCTCATGCGTGGCTTCCACATGTCGTTGGCTTCATTGGTGCCCTGTACGGCTAAATTGAAATACATAGCACCCAAGTTATAGTTCGCATCAAAGTAGGTTGGTTCAAGCTCCAGTGCCTTAAGATAGGCTTCAGCTGCCAGTTCGTCCTTTTCGAGGTTGTCATAGACACTTCCCAGGCTGAACCAAAGGATTTCGTTTGTTGGGTCCCCTTCTGCGGCCAATTTCAAGTTGTTCTCAGCCCTCTCAAAGTCTTTGGCTTCGAGGTAAATATTCAATTCTTCAATGATGAGGCTTTGCTCTCTTGGGAAAAGAGCTCGGGCCGATTGAAGTTCTGCCAGAGCATCCTCGTCTCTTCCATTTTGTCGAAGAAGATTCGCTACAAACAAATAAACATTCGGGACTTGGTAGCCATTTTCACCGCACGTTTTGTAGCGTTCAACTGCGAGGTCCACATTGTTTGATTTTTCATAGCACAACGCAGCATTGAAGATGCCCATCGTGTCCAACACGTCAAACATCCCTGCGATTTCAGCACTCAAATCAAATTTTCCCGCAGCTTGATCGTAAACTTCGCTGGAATAATCATTGATGCCTTGGTTAGCAGCGGTTGTTTGTACAAGGCCCAAACCGGTAATGATCTCTCGGTCATAGTTTCCTTTAACATCCAATTCACGTGCCTTGAGGTACGCGTCTTTAGCCGTCCACAATGCATTGGGATATGCGCTTACAAGGGCTGTGTCTTTCGCAATGTTGAGGTAAATCTCGCCTCGGTAGCGCCAGGTTTTTTCTTTCAGTGCGGCCTTTTCAACCGTGATAGCTTCATCAATGTAGGTAGCGGCATCGGCATATTTGCCCGCCTTATTCGCATTGTACGCTGATACAACTTGCTTCTGGCCATGGGCCATGAAAGCGAATGTTATCATAATTATCGTTAGGATGTTCTTCATCAAATCAATTTTTAGTCAGTAAGTGCAGCTTGTTCGTTTTTATTTCGCTTGATTTTGCTGTGCAAAACTAATGCCACACTTTGAATTATTCTTCAGAGGCATCCTCATTGGTGTTCTCGGCATCTTCATTTGATTCGGTTTCGTCGATGTCATCCTCATCGTCTCCTTTCGGGACGCGGCATACGGAAGCGATCTGATCATTACCTCTCAGTGATATGAGTTTCACTCCTTGCGTTGCCCGCCCCATGACACGCAGTTCCTCCACTCCAGTCCGAATCGTGATGCCGGAACGGTTGATGATCATCAGGTCGTCCTCATCGGTCACATTTAAGATGCTGATGAGATTTCCGGTTTTTTCTGTGACGCTTAAGGTTTTGACACCCTTACCACCACGGTTGGTAATACGGTAATCTTCAACTGCCGAACGTTTCCCGTACCCGTTTTCAGAGACTACTAGAATTTCCGAATCCAAGCCCCGAACGCATACCATGCCGATGACTTCATCATTGGGGCCTTCCAGGGTAACTCCCTTCACTCCCATGGCTGTTCTTCCCACGGCGCGAGCCGTGTTTTCATGGAAGCGTATGGCCTTTCCTGATTTCTTGCCGATGATGATTTCGTTGTCACCATTGGTCAATCGCGCCGTTAACAACTCATCTCCTTCTCGGATTGTAATGGCATTGATTCCATTGGACCTTGGCCGTGAATAGGCGGCTAACGTTGTCTTTTTAATCAAACCTTTGCGGGTCGCGAGCACAACGAAGTTGCTGCTGGCGTACTCTTCGTCTTTGAGATCGATGACTGGAATGTAGGTTAAGATCTTGTCGTCTGGTTCGATTTGAATCAGGTTTTGAATCGCACGTCCCTTCGATGTTTTCGACCCTTCTGGTAATTCATAAATACGAATCCAGAAGCAACGTCCTTTGGCTGTGAAGATCAGCAACCAATTGTGATTGGTGGCGGCAAAGATGTTTTCCACAAAATCTTCATCCCTTGTCGTTGCTCCTTTGGAACCAACACCTCCCCTGCTTTGTGATCGATAATCGGCGAGTCTTGTTCGTTTGATGTAGCCGGCATGGCTGATGCTTACGATTACCTGTTCGTCAGCAATCAAGTCTTCCATTCGGACATCAGCACTACTGAATTCTATGTTGCTGCGACGCTCATCACCAAACCGTGCTTTGATGTCAATCAACTCACCCGTGATGATTTCCATGCGGCGCTCGACGCGAGCCAAGATGTCTTCAAGGTCCTCAATGGTCGCCATCAATGCATCGAATTCAGCGCGCAATTTGTCACGCTCAAGGCCTGTCAACTTCTGAAGGCGCATGTCCAAAATGGCACGTGCTTGAAGTTCCGACAACTCAAACGTTTTCATAAGGCCATTGCGGGCTTCTTCGGGCGTAGCGCTGGCTCGGATCAAAGCAATGACATCGTCTAAGTTGTCAATGGCAATGATGAGTCCTTGTAGGATGTGGGCGCGTTCCTGTGCCTTTCGAAGTTCGTATTGTGTTCTTCGGGTTACAACCTCGTGTCGGTGTTCAACAAAATTGGAAATGAGCCCTTTCAAGTTCAATAGCTCGGGACGTCCTTTGACGAGGCAGATGTTATTTACGGAGAAAGAACTTTGAAGTGCTGTGTACTTATAAAGTTTATTCAGTACCACGCTGGCCATTGAATCGCGTTTGATTTCGTAAACGACCCGCATGCCTTTTCGATCCGATTCATCCCGAATTTCAGAAATGCCTTCGATTCGCTTTTCATTGACCAGTTCAGCTGTTTTGCGGACCATTTCCGCTTTGTTCACCATGTAGGGTATTTCCTCTACAATGATTACTTCCCGGCCGGTTTTTGTTTCCTCAATGCGCGCGCGGCCGCGGACGACCACCTTGCCTCTTCCCGTGTGAAATGCGTCATGCACTCCTTCCACGCCATGGATGATGCCACCTGTTGGGAAGTCAGGGGCTTTGACGTGCTCCATAAGTTCATCAATTGTGATGTCCTTGTTTTCTATGTAAGCAATGGTTCCATTGATTACTTCTGTCAAATTATGCGGTGGCATATTGGTGGCCATTCCAACCGCAATTCCGGAAGCTCCGTTCACGAGGAGGTTGGGGAGCTTAGCCGGCAATACGGTTGGCTCTTTTAAGCTCTCGTCAAAATTGGGGCGAAATTCGACCGTGTCCTTGTCCAGGTCGTCCAGCATTTCTTCGGCGACCTTTCGAAGGCGAGCCTCGGTGTATCGCATGGCTGCTGGGTTGTCGCCATCAATGGAGCCGAAGTTTCCCTGTCCATCGACCATGGGATAACGGAGGGACCAATCTTGGGCCATTCGCACCATGGTGTCATAAACGGAGCTGTCACCGTGGGGGTGGTATTTACCGAGGACCTCTCCGACGATTCTTGCGCTTTTCTTGTACGCACGATTGGACAGAACGCCCAAGTCGAGCATGCCATAGAGGACCCTGCGATGAACGGGTTTGAGTCCGTCTCGGGCATCAGGCAAAGCCCGCGAGACGATGACTGACATCGAGTAGTCGATGTAAGCCGATTTCATTTCTTCTGCAATGTTGATCTGGACGATCTTTTCTCCTTCTGCCATCGTGTCGGTGTATGAATGTTTGGCCCGAAATCTCAGCGATTTCAAGCTCACACGAAAATACACCTTCATCCGGCGTCAACACGGGCATTTCACGTGACAATTACTCACAAATCTCTTCAATACGATGTGGATAAACCTTCTGCGGCCCGGGTTGTTAAATGAAGTGGGGTTGTAGTTTTCGAAATGAAAAGACATTGGACGAAAGGCATTATTCATTCGACTACAACGTTGAAAAAGTAAAGTCAGCCTTTTTCCATTGTTACGATTAGAAAAGAAACTTGAAAGCATGGACGCAAAATTTTCACCACGGGTCAAAGACGTGATTACGTTTAGCCGAGAAGAAGCGCTAAGATTGGGGCACAACTACATCGGTGTCGAGCACCTTTTGTTGGGCATTATCCGGGAAGGCGAAGGTACCGCTGTCCGGATCCTAGAAGGATTGAATGTCGATCTGCAAAAATTGCGAAAGGTTTTGGAGGGTAACATTCGCCCGACGACCGGAAAGGCCATTGGAGCGGGAAATATTCCGCTCGTAAAGCAAGCAGAGAAAATCTTAAAAATAACCTACCTGGAAGCGAAGATTTTCAAGTCGAATTTAATTGGAACCGAGCATTTATTGCTCAGTATTTTGAAAGATGAGGACAACGTAGCAACCAAAGCATTGGGTTCTTTCAACATTGATTATGAAGTGGCGAAAGAGGAATACGAAAGCATCATCCAAGAGGAAGGCCGCGGCGCTGTCTCACCGCGAGCGGAGTCTACAGATTACAGTGGCGACGAGGAGCCAAGTTCAGAAAGCATGGGAGGCTCTGAAGGGCCTGGCCGGAAGGTGGACCCGAAAAGCAAGACGCCCGTTTTGGATAATTTTGGCCGGGATTTGACGAAAATGGCGGAAGAGGGTCGACTGGATGCGATTGTGGGTAGGCAGAAAGAAATAGAACGCGTTTCACAGATTTTGTCCCGACGAAAGAAGAACAATCCGATTCTCATTGGAGAGCCCGGAGTGGGCAAAAGTGCTATCGCTGAAGGACTGGCGTTGCGCATCATTGAGAAAAAAGTCAGCCGTGTCTTGTTCAACAAACGCATCGTGACATTGGACGTAGCATCATTGGTAGCCGGCACAAAATACCGCGGTCAATTCGAGGAAAGGATGAAGGCCGTAATGAATGAATTGGAAAAGTCACCCGATGTCATTCTGTTCATCGATGAGATACATACCATTGTTGGAGCAGGAGGCGCGAGTGGATCGCTCGATGCTTCCAATATGTTTAAACCAGCTTTGGCGCGCGGTGAGATCCAATGCGTTGGAGCGACTACTTTGGATGAATACCGTCAACACATTGAAAAAGATGGGGCCCTTGAAAGGCGTTTTCAGAAAGTTCTTGTTGAGCCCACGTCAATCGATGAAACGTTGCAGATCCTCAACAACATCAAGGACAAGTATGAGGAACACCATAGTGTGGCTTATACCGATGAAGCGATTGCGGCTTGCGTGAACCTTACCTCTCGCTACATTACGGATCGTCACCTGCCAGACAAGGCCATTGATGCCATGGACGAGGTAGGTTCACGGGTTCACTTGGACAACATCACCGTTCCTGATGAGATTTTGCAGGTGGAGGAAGAAATTGAAAAAATCAAGGAAGAAAAAGTGCGAGTTGTGCGGTCCCAACGCTACGAAGAAGCGGCGCGGCTGCGCGATACGGAGCGCACGCTGAATGACCGCTTGGAAAAGGCGAAAATTCAGTGGGAAGAAGACAGTAAAAACAAGCGGGTGACGGTTACAGTAGATCATGTAGGCGATGTGGTTTCCATGATGACGGGCATTCCAGTGCAGCGCATCGCTGAAAAAGAGTCGGGGAAACTGGCTCGAATGAATGAGGATTTGGAAGGGAAAGTCATTGGCCAGGAAGATGCAATTGTTCGCGTGGCACGGGCCATTAAAAGAAACCGTGCCGGACTCAAGGATCCGAACAAGCCCATCGGTTCGTTTATATTCCTCGGTCCAACCGGGGTCGGAAAAACCCAATTGGCGAAAGTGCTTTCTCGTTTCATGTTCGACTCGGAGGAGTCGTTGATACGAATTGACATGTCCGAGTACATGGAGAAGTTCGCGATTAGTCGTCTGGTAGGAGCGCCTCCGGGCTATGTGGGGTACGAAGAAGGAGGGCAATTGACGGAAAAAGTGCGGCGTCACCCCTACTCCATTGTGTTGTTGGATGAAATTGAAAAAGCACACCCTGATGTGTTCAATTTGTTGTTGCAAGCGTTGGATGATGGTCAAATGACGGATAGCCTTGGCCGAAAGATTGATTTTCGGAACACCATTATCATCATGACATCCAATATTGGCGCAAGACAACTCGCTGAATTTGGAACGGGGGTAGGTTTCGGTACCACAACCCGTGTGGATAATGAAAATTCAAACCGCGACTCTGTCATTCAAACGGCGCTAAAACGTGCATTCAGTCCTGAATTTTTGAATCGAATTGATGATGTGGTGGTGTTTAAGAGTTTGAGTCGGGATCACATACACAGCATCATTGACTTGGAATTGAGCGCCTTGATTGATCGGATTGAGGGGCTTGGTTATGGAATAAAAGTCACCGCCAAGGCAAAAGATTACCTCGTGGATCAGGGATACGACGAGAAATATGGCGCACGTCCTTTGAAGCGTGCCATCCAAAAACACCTCGAGGATCCATTTGCAGAAGAAATCATTAACGCCAATATTCAAGAGGGTGACTTGCTAAAGGCTGATTACAAAAAGGGAAATGACGCGTTGTCCATCACGGTTGTGAAGGAGGGGTTTTTGTCGCTCCCAGCCGGCGCCACTGAGGCGTTAAATGAAGGCGGCAACGAAGAGAAGAAAGAGAGTTCGTCAGATGCTGAAGCAACGGATTAAATCGGCTTTAACGGTGTTTGGAGGGGATCAAAATCGCTACCTTCTTACAGGCCTCCTAGCGCTATTCTGGGTGACTTTCGTCAGTGATATAGATTTGATCTACTTGTTCAAAAGCAGCCAGGAACTGCGCGCACAGGAGCGTCAAGTGACACACTATGAACAAGCCATTCGCGCCTCTTACGATCAGCTCGCAGACTTGACTTCGAACCCGGAACGATTGGAACGATTTGCTCGGGAACAGTACTTCATGAAACGAGACAATGAAGATCTATTTCGCATCCTACCGGAGGCTCAATCCGTAAATTAAACGAATTTCTTCACGTTAAAATATGGCCATGACCGACTGAAAGAATCGGCTCAGTGTCGAGCCATCGGCGGCCAATGCGAAGGCGACTCCAAATAGCGCCCCCCACAAATGCGCGTCATGCGCAATTCTCGTCCCTCCCTTGCGATTCATATGGGACTCATAGAAAAAGAACAATATCCCCGCTACAAACGCGGGCATGGGGACGATGAAAAACAACAGGAGCTTCGCGGTTGGGAAGTACAGGATATAGGCCATCATCACAGCGCTTACCGCACCGCTGGCGCCAAGGCTAGCATAGTTTGGATTGTTCATGTGCTTGTACATTGCCGGAAGACTTGCCGTGAACAACCCCCCGAAATAGAGCATCATAAATGTGTAATGCCCTGGCAAGGGAATGGCCGGTTCTGCGGTAGATGTGTCCAGATACGTTTCGACGATTGAGCCAAATTGCCAAAGCACGAACAAATTGAAAAACAGGTGGGTGCCATCGGCATGAATGAAGCCATGGGTCAAGACGCGGTACCACTGCTGATGGTGCTTAACTGCATAAGGCTTGAGCATGAATTGATCCTTGCGTGAGGTGTCTTGCAAGCACCACCATGAAACCGCTGCGGTGGTGATCAGAATCAACGTTAACGTTCCAGGCATGCGATTAGCTGCTATGATCAGCGATGATGACCCACCCGTCTGATTTTTTCTCCCAAATCAAACTGAAGTGTCCGTCGAGGTTTTCCAAGTCATCGCTTCGCTTTAACTGCCACAACCCTACGAGTAATCCATGGGAATTCCCCAGCGGTTTCCATTGGAGCAATTCAAACATGAGTGTGCCCATTGCAGCAGAATCCGGATAACTCTTTTGATAATTGGCAAGTGTCTTGTCATATCCATACGTGAGTCCGCGACTGCCGATGAACATCAATTGATCGTCAGCCCAATAAGCTTCTGACATGAAACGGCCCAAGTCGCCCTGGTTCCAGGCTTTTTCTTGGGCATTTAGTTTCTGTTCTATGGACGAAGGGATGGTCAACGATGGCTTTTCCAATGGAGGGATGTCATTGGACACGGTGCCGCAACCGAAGGTCAAAACACATGCAACCCATAAACGCGAAGGAGAAGTCTTCATGATTCAGACATTGAAGCGAAAGTGCATGATGTCGCCGTCTTGGACAAGGTATTCCTTTCCTTCAATGGACAGCTTTCCTGCGTCCTTTACTGCGGCTTCCGATCCAAAGGACACGAAATCATCGAACTTCATCACTTCGGCACGAATAAAACCTTTTTGAAAGTCCGTATGAATGACACCTGCTGCCTGAGGTGCCGTTGCACCCGTTGGAAATGTCCAAGCGCGAACTTCTTTTTCACCGGCTGTAAAATACGTCTGTAACCGAAGCAGGTCGTAGGCTTCGCGGATCAATTTAGCCACACCAGGTTCTTCTAGACCAATATCGGATAGGAACATCTGACGCTCCTCTGCATCATCCAATTCTGCAATGTCAGCCTCAATTGCTGCACCAATGATCATCACGGACGCTCCCTCGGCGTTGGCAAGTGCACGTACCTTTTCCACATGAGCATTTCCTGCGGTCACGGCAGATTCTTCCACATTGCACACGTACATGACGGGTTTTGCGGTGAGCAATTGCAATTCCCTCATCATCGGAATTTCAGATTCTTCGAGATCGACGGAACGCGCCGAATTTCCGCCCTCTAACGCTTGTACGACCTTTGCGTAAAAATCTACTGCTTTTACGGCGTCCTTGTCCCCCGTTTTTGCCGCCTTTTTTGCTTTCATTCCTCGGGCCTCGACGGTTTCGAGGTCTTTCAATTGAAGTTCCATATCGATGACTTCTTTGTCCCGAATCGGATCCACACTCCCGTCAACGTGCACGACGTTGCCATCTTCAAAACACCGCAGAACATGCAAAATCGCATCTGTTTCTCGGATGTTTCCTAAAAATTTATTACCCAATCCTTCCCCTTTGCTTGCTCCTTTTACGAGACCGGCGATGTCGACAATTTCCACCGTCGTTGGGATGACATTCTGCGGTTTGACAATCTCAGCCAATTGATTGAGGCGGGGATCCGGCACCGTGATGACTCCTACGTTCGGTTCTATCGTGCAGAATGGGAAGTTGGCGCTTTGGGCCTTTGCATTCGACAAGCAATTGAACAGGGTTGATTTGCCTACATTAGGCAATCCGACAATTCCGCATTTAAGCGCCATGGTTCTTCTTTTCTAGTGTATCGGCAAAAGTACATCGCACACGCTTCAATTGGTTTTCACAGTTTCTCAACAAACGATTCATATCTCCGGCCGCGGGTGGTAATTTCGACACGATTCTAATAAATTATACGTTTGGTTATTATGTCAACTCCTACCCTCTCCAACATCGCATCCCAAATTAGAAGGGACATTGTACGCATGGTTCACGGCGCTTCCTCGGGCCATCCGGGCGGTAGCTTGGGTTGTGTGGAAGTCCTTACTTTATTGTTCTTCGAAGAAATGCGGATCAACCCGGACGCCTTTGATATGGATGGCATTGGCGAAGATTTATTTTTTCTGTCCAACGGACATATCAGCCCAGTTTGGTACAGTATCCTAGCACGAAGGGGCTATTTCCCGGTCAATGAATTGGCTACATTTCGTAAAATTAATTCTCGTTTGCAAGGTCATCCAGCTACTGAGGAAGGGCTCCCGGGCATCCGAATTGCTTCAGGTTCATTGGGACAAGGTTTGAGCGCTGCTATAGGTGCAGCGCAGGTCAAGAAATTGAATAAGGAAGATTCAACCGTGTTCTCGCTCCACGGTGATGGTGAATTACAAGAAGGTCAAATTTGGGAAGCTGCCATGTATGCGGCGCATCACAAGGTCGATAACCTCATCAGTTTTGTAGACTGCAATGGACAGCAAATTGATGGGCCGACCGATAAAGTGATGGGGTTGGGTGATTTGGCCCAGAAATGGACGGCCTTTGGTTGGCGCGTGCACGTATGTGATGGCCATGATTTTGACGCTTTGCGTTCGGCCGTTTCAAAGGCAAAAGAAGCACGCGGCTCGGGAGAACCACAAGTTGTTTTGATGAAAACGGCAATGGGCAAAGGAGTTGACTTCATGGAAGGCACACACGAATGGCATGGCATTGCGCCCAATGATGATCAACTCGCGTCCGCTTTGGGTCAATTGGAAGAAACGCTGGGAGACTACTAACGGATTCAATCTGCACAGCATTGGGCATTTTCATTTTGCAAAACCACCGCTTATCCCTTGGCGTCGTGTATCGATTCCTTGACAGTTTGCTCAGATCTCCTGATCTGCGCCGCCTGGCTATGTGGTGGGCGCTTCTCTATCCGTCTGTGGCAATTTTTGCCCAAGGAGATTTGGGAGAGGATACAAGTGACGACGCTCAGGATACTGAAATCTTGTTTGTCTTTGATGCTTCGAATAGCATGAATGCGTTTTGGGATGGAAACCGTAAAATTGAGGTTGCTACACGGTTGCTCTCAGAATCCCTTGAGGAACTCTATGGGATTCCGGGGCTTGAATTGGCTTTACGTGTTTATGGGCACCAAACGAAATTCATTGAAGGAAAGCAAGATTGCGATGACACCGAATTGGTCATTCCATTCGCACGAGGGAATAATTTGTTGATTCGGAAGGCGCTCAGCCGTTTGCAGGCACGGGGAACGACTCCGATTGCTCGATCCTTGCAACGCGCTGCAGAGGACTTTTCGAATCAGGACAGCCGAAAGGTGATCATTCTCATAACCGATGGCATTGAAGCGTGCGATGAAGACCCATGTGTCGTTTCTAGAATGCTCCAAGAGAGCGGCATTATTGTAAAGCCATTCATCATTGGCATTGGGATTGAAGAGGCTTACAAAGAAACCTTTCGCTGTGTTGGGAATTTTTTCGATGCCTCGGATGCTGACACCTTTCGTGAGATTTTAGATATCGTTATCGATCAAGCCATCAACGATACTTCGTTCGAGGTTGATTTGATCGACGGCATGGGCGAAGCAAGCATTTCCAATGTGCCAATCACCCTCTTGGATGCGCATGATGCTTTAATCGCCAAGCAATGGATGCATACCTTGAACGCGCAGGGATTTCCAGATACGATTCAGGTAGACCCCGTTCCAACGTATGATCTCATCGTGCATACAGTGCCTCCCCTGCAGCGCAAGGGGGTTCGCTTTCAGCCCAGGACACACAACCATGTTCGATTTGAGAACGCAGGGCAAGGAACACTCCGTGCTGAATTCGCTCGCGGACTGCGCAATGGATACGACAAGTTGCCCGTCACGTTGTACGAGAAGGGAAACGCGGAGCCGCTGATTGTCTTTCCAGTGAATCAAGATTTGTTTTTGCTTGAAGGGACATATGACGTTTACTTCCCCACGCACCCCCCCGTTTTTGTGGAAGACGTGAGCATTCAGGAAAATAAATTGTCACCAGTGAGCATTCCCCAGCCTGGTGTCCTGCAACTCAGTGCATTTCGCCTGGGTTATGCTGCCATTCTCGATGAGAATCACGAGGTGGTTCATCAATGGAGCTCAGGCAAATCGGATCCATCAGGTCAATACATTCTTCAGCCGGGTGACTACACTTTTGTCTACCGCGCGCGGTCTGCGCAATCGATTGAGTTTAGTTTTGTAAAATCGTTCAACATCCGTTCCGGAAACACCACACATCTCTCTATCAATGGTTAATTCTCGATTCATTCAATCCCTCGAACCCACAGTGAACAAAGACACGCGCAGTGGATTTGGTGAAGGCCTTCTCGAGGTCGGAAAGCAAAACGACAATGCCGTAGCATTGTGTGCCGATTTGACGGGTTCCCTCAAGATGAACGCGTTTGCAGACGCGTTTCCAGAACGATTTTTTCAGGTTGGCATTGCTGAAGCGAACATGATGGGAGTTGCTGCGGGCATGACCATTGGGGGTAAAATTCCATTCACAGGCACGTTCGCCAATTTCTCTACAGGCAGGGTATACGACCAGATTCGTCAATCGATCGCCTATTCGGAAAAGAATGTCAAAATCTGTGCGTCCCACGCGGGTTTAACCTTAGGTGAGGATGGAGCTACGCACCAAATTTTGGAAGATGTTGGCATGATGACCATGCTTCCCAACATGACTGTTATTTGTCCGGCAGATTTTGAACAAACAAAGCAGGCGACCCTTGCCATTTCAAAGATGCATGGTCCTGTTTATCTGCGATTTGGCAGGCCAAAAGTGCCCGTGTTTATGCGCCCGGACGCTCTTTTTGAAATCGGTAAAGTCCAAACATTGATGGAGGGAAACGATGTCACCATCGTTGCAACAGGACACTTGGTTTGGGAGGCATTGAAGGCTGCTCAGGCCTTAAATACGCGTGGCATCTGCGCGGAGGTCCTCAATGTACATACCATCAAGCCATTGGATGTGGAGAGCATTATCAACTCATTGAGGCGCACCGGATGCGTGGTCACCGCCGAAGAACATCAGCGAAATGGCGGGCTTGGTGCTTTGGTTGCGCAAGCAGCTGCGATGCATCATCCCGTGCCAATTGAACACGTTGCAGTCAATGATTCCTTCGGTGAAAGCGGAACACCGGCGCAGCTGATGGATAAGTATGGATTAAATTCAGAAGCTATACAGGCGAAGGTTGATGCCGTGATGCGACGTTCCAACGTCTTAGCCTAAACGACGTTTAGTTGTTCGATTGACCCAATAAGGTGGCGGAAATGTCACGCGGCAATTGCGCCAATGCACGATAGAGTGAACGTTGCGTCGTATCGGAGACAGGCGTATTGGGCAGGCGAACGGATGACGAACAACGCTGCAGTTGAGCCAAGATGCTTTTGATGGCAGTAGGACTTCCTTCCTGTTCCATCAATCTCATCAATGGAGCCAATTCGTGGTGGCGCAGGCGGGCATCATTGATCGCCCCAAAGGCTAATAAATCTATCATTTCCCCGAAAGCCTCCGGAAACGCATTTCCAATCGTGGAAATTGCCCCATCTATTCCCAAAGCAAATAGAGGCAGAGCCATCGCATCCCGGGCCGTTAACAAACTGAAACCAGTGGGCCGATTGTGAAGCCACATGTCCATGAGTTCAACGCTTCCCGATTCATCTACAACCCCTGCAATATTATGCTCCTGCGCCATTTCCAGAACCCACTCCGAGTGACTTATTCCGCTGCCATCATGGTGCATTAAGATGGGCAGAGGAGACGCTTGGGCGATTGATCGGTAGTGTCCGACGTATCCGGAATTTGATGATGCTTTGGGTGATGGAGTGCCACAAAAGATGGCGGCGAAATCGCGCTGATTGAATGCTGAAACACGACGAATGGCATTTCGTGTGCTAGTGGAGGCTACGCCACCTACAAGTTTTTTTGTGCCTCTATTGATTTCGGAAATGAAATCCATGACTCTGACCTGCTCATCGTCATCCAACAAGGCGGCTTCTGATGCATGGCCCAGCACGACAATGAAGTCCACCTTTGAGACCATGAGGTTTTTTGCCAGTCGCTCCAATGCAGGATAATCCACTTCTCCTGTTGGGTTGAATGGCGTGATCAATGAGACGCCATGTCCATGAATAAGATTGGAAGCATCTGTTTTCATGACAATGGAGATTCAGACAAAAACTTTATGATTCGGTGGTTTCGTTGTTTCCAAGTATCCCCTTTCGCCGGTGGAAGCAATATATCGTAGTCCTTTTTTCGGCGGGATGAATGGTTGCTTACCTTCATTTTAGCCTTGGACATGGCGACAAAAAAATCAATCGGTATGGCGGCGTCGGGATCAAGGTTGATGAGGATGTCAAAAGGTTCATTGGCCAAACCTTCAACATTTTTTACAGGCTTATGATGCCAATTCAAGTCGCTTTGACAAAAGAAGTCAGACTCGAGCTTCCGCATGTGCCAGATGGGCGTCAATTTCTCTTCTACATCAATGTAGGCAAGGCGCATCACTCGCTTCACTCCAAATTCGCTTTTGAGGTAATTGGAGATGTCCTTGACCAATTTGTATTTCGCCTCCGTTTCCCCATTGTAGACCAGAATTAAAGTGCTTGCCTTGTCAAGTGAGGTCCCTTGTTTCATCCGGCCTTGCGCAGATGCAAAACTCAGCATGCGCAAGGCAAGTTTATTTCTGAGTTTTTGTGGGATGAGACGAGCCATGAATCGATGGTCAGGTTGTGAAGGTGGAATTGGATTTAAACAAAACGCTGGTGACAAATTTAATGCGAAGTTTGGCATGACTTTCGCATCTTGAAAGAAAATCAATCTTCCGACTATGCAAGCATCTCGATCTGTTCGCTTCTGCTCACTGTTTATCTTTTCTTTAGCGCTGCTCTTTGCATCATGTGCCGCCAACCCTGTGGGCCAAAAGATAAAAGAACCCTTTTCGGGCTCAAAATATGAGAGTACCAATCGCTATTATCGTGCCACGGGTAAAGGCACGAGCAAAATGGATGCTGTTGCTACCAGCCAAGCGGAAATGCGCGCTAGGCAGAATTTAGCGCAACAAGTGCAAACGTATTTTGAAGTGGTAACGGACGATTACCAAAAAAGCACCACTGGACAACTATTGGACGAGGCGATGACTCGATTTGAAACCCTTGCGCGGGAAATAACGAGCACGAAGCTTGCAGATATGCGTCAAATTGGGAACGAAAAATACCAGGGCGAAGATGGCAGCTATACCGTATACGTGGCTATCGAAATAAAGAAAGCGAGCATGTATCGGCAATTAAAGAAGCAGGCGCGACTGGATTCTAAGATCAAAGCAAGCGAATTGGATGAAATAAATGCGCTGTTGGACCAGTTGATTGAGCAGGCTGAAAGCGAAGAGTGAACCTGTTTTTCAGTTCTTTTACTGCATTTTCAGCAAGTGTTGAAAGCCTGTGTTGAGCTTTCTCATCTTTGGTAAAATAACCGCACGGCAATAGGGCGCTTCACCGTTTTGTTCGTAATAGGCTTGATGGTAGTCCTCGGCTTTGTAGAACGCAGAGGCTTGAGTAACTTCGGTTACTATGGCGTGCTGCCAGTCCCTTGTTGCGCGGGTGATGGCATCTTTTGCCTCTTGTTCTTGCACTTCGGAATGAAAGAAAATTGCGGACCGGTATTGGGTTCCGGCATCCGCTCCTTGCCGATTCAGCGTTGTTGGATCATGTGTTGCAAAAAACACTTCCAAAAGGGTAGCAGTACTTAAGACCGCCGGGTCATAATGGACTTGAACTACTTCTGCATGACCTGTTCGTCCCGTGCATACTTCACGGTAACTCGGGTTTTTGATACTACCTCCCATATAGCCTGAGACTGCACTATGGACACCCTTGAGGTTCTCAAAAACGGCCTCGACACACCAGAAGCAACCCGCTCCTAGTGTGATCGTTTCCGAAGAATCTGTTGGGGTTTGTAGATCGGTATTATTCATGGCATTGTTTTGAGCCTGCAGTGGGGACAGAATTAAAATGATCAGCAAGTATGCGATGCTCGTTGGAATCACCATACCCAACGCATGAAGCACGCTCTCAGCCCTATTTCGGGTTGCGATGACTCCCATGCGCTCTGCACATCTGTTGCTTGTATTCCGCATTCAAATCCTTTCTTTCCAGTTGTGAATATTAAACCCAATGGGAAGCGAATTGTTTCATTTCCCCATTTGCTCATCCCTCCATCGATGCGCAGAAATGGCAATGGTCGAAGGACAAAAGATAAACCCAGACGAGTACCCGAATTTCCGAGTAATTCGGGATTGTCGAAGGAAGCATCTGCTGCTATTGTCACCAGATCGATGAGCTGAATTCCAGCTCCAATATGGAAAGAGGGTCCATTTGATATTCGGCGTGTTTCAGCCACAGAGCTACTGAACCAGCTGCTTGGGTCGAGAGCAGATGTTGTCACATCAACCCAGTTTTGACTTGGGTCGTCCGGCACATTGTAATTCCCGAGGGATATAGAGCCAATGCTGTAGCGTTCACCACGCCAGTCCATGAAGCCTATATCCGTTATGGCGGCCGTCGCCCAAATTTTCTCACCCCATTCAATGGCTGCGCCTATATCCGCTCCCCAACCTTGGCCGACCGGTCCCCAGTTTCGAATGGTTTGGGTCAAATTAGTTTGGTCGGGTATTGCTAAGGTAGGCACATTGAATCCATTTGAAAATGCACCGAATGCATCCAACTCTCCATCTTGTTGACTGAGTTGGAAATAGCCGTTGCCTAGAAGTAAACGACCAGACACTCCCGTATGGAGGGTGAATCGTTTAAGTTGCCACTCTTTGGATACGCCAACGGTGTGGGCACGATGCCATGAAAAACCCAATTGTGAATCGGATAGTAGGTTGCTCAATATTGCATCTCCATTTAGATCTATTCCACTCGCAATATTGTTGAGATCGTCTCCTGTCAGCCCCCCATTGTTCTGCACTGTATCGCCTTGGTTGGTGATGAGTAACTCGAACCAATTCAAAGGACCTTCCAAAAGCAATTCAACCGAACTCACATCCAGTAACATTTCGGCTTGAAAATGTTGTCTAGAGGAATAGGCAACGCCCCACTTTCCCCATCGTTTGGCTGTCGCAGCCGCGGTGACATCAACGTTCAGAGCGATGTCTTCGTTTGCCAACAATGCCTTCCAGTCCTGCCATTCGGCACTTTCAACATCGAAGCCGGTATCTTCTTCATCAAAAAATCCTGACCACAAATCAGTTCTATCCAAGGCATTTGAAGAGATACGTGCTCCAAATTCGAAGCCACCGACAGCATTTTTCCAATCTTCTTTGAGGAGTGGGCTTAAGGTGATATGCGCTGGATTCCAACCGAGCGCTC
This sequence comes from uncultured Flavobacteriales bacterium, assembly GCA_905478895.1. Classification (GTDB taxonomy): domain Bacteria; phylum Bacteroidota; class Bacteroidia; order Flavobacteriales_D; family Sanyastnellaceae; genus UA16. The sequence goes on from CAJQKK010000198.1 coordinate 16,985, forward strand.
GGTAATCAGAGCTTAAAGCCATGGGGGTTGCCCCCGTTCCGTAGGTAAGATGCTGATTTTGGCCCTTTACGTTCGAAAAAAACAAGCAAAGACAAAATGCAAGCAAAGGAATGTTGAACAACTTCAATGATTCGAACTTTACTGGCAACATGCCGATTGAAGCATTTGCGTTACACAGGGATACTCCACCCGTGCTTGTCGTCCACTTTTCCACGACGAATGGCGTCCAAAGCATGTGATAATTGCATGGCAACACTGCTGCCCAATTCAGCGGGAATTGTATTCAACGGATAATCCGTTCCGTCAACACCGATTAGCTCAATGGATTTGATGGTCGCTGCGGTGCCGACACCGAAGGCTTCGCTGACTGCACCTGTTCGCAACCCGTTTTCAAGCTCTGTGACACTGATTTTTCGGATTTCGACTTCAATGCCGAGATCATTTGCAAGCGTAATGACTGAATCGCGCGTCACTCCATTGAGAATGGTGTCACTTGTTTCGGGAGATACTAGCTT